>JACRMT010000009.1 GCA_016214855.1 Nitrospirota bacterium
ACGTCATACGTTGCTCTTGACTGCTTCTCTGTCTCGGTGATACCCTTCTTCATGGTGGTGGCTCCTTCCTTTGTTGTTTGGTCGCAACTTGAAAGGATACACCGCCTTCTATCTATTTACACACTTTTTGATTGTATCTCACACAGATGAAAGAGATATATAAACGAGTAAATCGTTTTCCTTCGCGATTTATGACGGAGTTGGCAGTTGCTTATCAAGACTGTTGGAATGTTGGAAATATTAAGTCTTGGCTTGATCGTTTTGATCAATTGACAGATGCTCTCGATTGGGGAGACAGCACATACCGCCAAGTAGAAGATCACATATTTGAATTGAAGGTAATCAATCATTTATTCAAAGCATTCCCTGGTTGCAAAATAATCTATGAGCCCAAAGGAACAAACAAAAATGGTAAGGACTGTGATTTAGAAATTATGTATAAGGGACAACGATATCTCGTAGAAATTAAGTCATTTCACCCTGAGTGGAAAAAAGCAAAAACGGAAATACCAACAGAATATATTGCAGAAAACAATACAGTGATTATGGACGGCGCATCTTATCACACATTTCAAGCAACACGAGGACATGTCATTGACGTAACCCATCATACAGAGCAAAAACTAGAGAATTACGAAGGAGCTTATATTTCTGTTCTTGCAGTGCCAGACGGATTTCATCTAAACATTGAAGACCTTCGTGATTTTGTGTTCATTTATAGAAACGGTTATCCTCGGGTTGACGATCCCTTGGGACCAATGACAATACATAATATAAAAGACCCTTTTAAGGGAACTATCAATCAATTTTGGGCATTTCCTTTTCCTCAAGAGAGTTTCGCGTTGGACAATGGCAAAGAGGTTACAGTTGTTGCACCATTAATACATAATGATGAGAAACTGGAATTATGATCTTCCCCCGATTTCATGGACACAGAGTTTAGCCTAAGGGGACACATCCCATTTTCTTTCGAAGTCTTTCAGAATTACCCATAGGTAGACCACATATTGAACTCTGAAGGTCCAGAAAATGGGATGTGTCCCCGATATTTCCTGAAATATTTGACATGTCCTGTCCGGATTTAATTTTATTCTTACTGCTTGTAATTTTTACCAGTATATACTATCTGTTTATTGTTGCCAGCCCCTTCGATTTTGATATAGCCATCAACTTCTAATACCTTGATTGAAGCATTAATACTACCGGAACTTTCGCTCCTACAGCCCAATTCGCTCACGCAAGCTTTCTGCATATCACTCCTGCTTATCCTTCCCACATTGGCTATATACATCAGCACTCTTGCGACAAGAGAGCTCGGATTCTTTAATTGACGCCTATAATTCTCTATGTATGGTGGTTCATCTGCAGTAGGAGGCCTATTGGTAGTAATTTCAGTAATTTGCAATTCAGACGCGACAATACGCTTCTTCGCCGGTCGTTCAAAATAAATGCTTTTCAGAATCTCATCGGAGCGACCCGCCTTATCTTTTAGAAGAGCTTCTCTCCTAGAGCTAAGCTCTTGAATCTGTTTTCTGATATTTTCTATTCCATCGTTAAGCTCAAAAATCTTGCTCTCTATTTGCTTGCCTTCCTTATTAATTGCATCATCAACTTGCGCGACTGCTCTTCTTGCATCTTCTATTTCGCGTTCTCTATCTTGAATATATTTTTCAACCAAATGATTTTTCAAATTGTCTTTTAATAGTATTTTTTCTATTCTCTCAACAAGTTCTGGATTGCCTAAATCCTTTCTTCTGATGGCGTAAATCAGCGTATCTGAAAAATTGGGAGTTCTCCAAAACGGAGAATAAAACTGAATTTCTTCTCCGTTCATCAGAACTGCCAGTATCGGTCTCTTTTCATCACAATACCGCTTTAATTGATGAATAAAATCATCCAGATTTTTGCTGTAACCTTTAACCTCAACCAGGATACAATGCTTTGCAATGCTATCAATGAATATGTCAAGTCTATTGCCTTGCGATGCGTGTTCAAAATCAATTTCCTGGTTATAGCCAAAACATTCCAGAAAAGGAATAACAAATTTGTATTTAACATTGTTTTCCTGCTCACCAATGTCATCCTTGATTTTAATGGCTAAAGCAGCCAATTTATCTTGATAGTATTTTTCCATAATTTATTATTTAGCTATTCCCACGCTAAATTATAATGATTTTCCGGTGAAATTGCTGGTGGGTCAATATTCAATGCCATGCCAATTAACAAAATAACCTCGATAGTCTTTTCTTAACTTCAATAATCTTATCAATCCAGTTCATACTCAATACCTTCAACTATGAACCTGCGCCTTTTCTCATATTCTGCTAAAAACTTATCTTTATTGAAATCTGCAAAGTCTCTCTCAAGCAATGTTGCCATGCGGTCTATTGGAATACTTTTTTTCTCACCTCCAGCGAATGACCCCGGATGTCAATAGTGGACACCAAAGCATTCATGCGGCCAACTGACCAGCATAGAATTTATGTTCATATACAGCAGGGGATAGATATCCAAGTCTTGCCTGTCGGCGCTGCCTGTTGTAGAAGACCTCGATATATTCCGTAATATCCTGTATTGCCTCTGCCCTCGTGCTGTATCTCCGATGATGGACAAGCTCCTGCTTGAGCGTTCCCCAAAAGCTCTCCATCGGTGCATTATCATAGCAGTTGCCTTTTCTGCTCATTGAGGCTGTCATGCCGAATTGCTTAAGCAGTTTCCTATAGGCGGGACAGCAGTACTGACTTCCCCGGTCTGAGTGATGTATCAGACCCTTTGCCGGCCGCTTAGCTGCTACAGCACGAAACAGCGATTGCATAACCAACGCCTTTGTGATTCGGGAAAAAGATCAGCGCTGATCAGTTCATTCTTCACAAGTCCGAAATGCATGTAACCTAAAGGATAGCCTCAATCCCTTTGCGGTGTATCACATTCAGCAGCGCAAGCGCCGCACCTGTGGGTCGCTTTGCGCCGCGCTCCAATTGCGACACATAGCCAACCGTTACGTTGAGATAACGGGCAAAAACCGCCTGGCTCATATGCGCGTGTTCGCGCATCATGCGAATTTCTTCAGCTGTCAACGGCTCAAGTTCGGCTTTATCCTTTGCGCCGAGGTGGCGCAGGGTGATTTTTTCGTAAGCCGCCTTTCCCAAAATACCGGCGTCCTTCATATCCTTGGCCGTTTCAAGCAACGCTTGTGTCAAACGGCTGGCTTTATCTTTTCTTGTCTTCATAGCTGACCTCCTTTAAAAGACCCTCTTTAATTGCATGTTCAAGACGCTCTTTTTTCGCCTCAAGCCACGCCGCCCCGATCTCGCGCAGCGTTTCCAGGTCATCCGCCCCGATGTTGTCCTGTTCGCTTTTCGCAAAGCCGTAAAGAAACACGGCCCGGTTGCCGGAGCGATAGGCAATGAGCAGCCGGAAGCCCCCTGAACGGCCCTCTCCAGTTCGCGCCACCCGTTGTTTGATGATCCCGCCGCCTAAATCAGCGTCCACAAGCCCACGCTCCGTGCGCACAATAGCCTCGCGCAAGCTCTGCTCGTCGAGCCGTTCGCGCCTTGCATAACGTACAAACCATTTTGTTTCGAAAAGTCGCACAGCATCTCCTGACACTATAAACTATAGCACTATGAATTATATTTATCAATGTAAAAATAGGACATAAAATGGGATGTGTCCCTATTTTAAAAACAATTGCATATTGAACAATTGGGGACACATCCCATTTTATCAGCCCTTGGCATTCTTTCTTTGTCTTCCTATGGGCAATGCAACAAACTTTCTTGCGCACAGCTTCTCTTCGATTACGTATAGTTATTTCGTAACAGGGCAAGCATATTTTAGGCTGCTTATGCAAACATCAAACGCTCCCCTTTTGGATCAGGGATGGGATCTCCAAATTCTTTTGCTGTTGCAATCCATGACTGAATTGCCTCGCCGGCATTCTTCAGAGCTTTATCAGGGGTCGGACCATGTGCCATACATCCCGGCAGTTCAGGCACTTCTGCAACAAAAACCTCATCATGCTTACTCCAATAAATGATGATCTCATACTTGAATTTCATAACGTGCCTCCCAGTCCATTAGGTCTGTCAGGAACGCCTCTCCCATGACGGCGGCTTTATGAGATGCCCTACTGCCTCAGGTATCCGGTCAGGGCCTTCTTGATCAGATCAAAATCGTTGAGGTTGTTTTTGAGGATGTTATACACCTCGGAGTTGTCCACCTTCCAGTAGAGATGAACGATAAGATTCCTGAACTTGGCCATCTTTTCAAGCCTGATTATGAAGTCAGCATCAAGGGACAGCCTGGCGCCGATTATCCTCAACACATCAGCATATTCTTCCGGCTTTCCCAGTCTTTCCTGGGCGATGACATGATTGCAGAGGTCAATAAGGGCTTCCACTGCCACAATCAGGTTGTATTTGGCTGCGTCATAGAAATTGGAATCGGCAAGGAATTTGTCTTGTGAAAGGCCTGACAGGGAGCGGAGCTTTGCAACGGCCTGCTCCATTTCTGCAATGAGCCGCGTTACCACTTCTGTATTAATCGGCGTCATCTAAGCACCAGCAACCATCTGCTGATAATAAAACTGCGCGTGGGGCTTAAAATCGAAATAGAGACTCCTTGTCATAGCCTCAAACGATACCCTCGCTTTTTCGTCCTTTGTATAAATAAGATCCCCATGCGTGATAACCGAAAATCTGAATGAGAGGGGTGCATTGTTTAATATCCTGCAGTCAATCGGATATTGCTTTACCTCTCTTTCAAGTCTGACCGCGAGGCCAAGCTGATAGTCAAGGCTGTCATCTTTTGTTATGGCTGTTTCGTTAACATAGACCGCAACATCAATGTCATTAAAACCGTCCTCACCGCAAAAGGAACCGTAAACATATGCGAACAGAATAGCCTCTTCCTTACCAAAAAAGGCTGCAATGTTGTTTGTTACAGTCGCTCTCTCCTCCGGGTTTAATGAATGCCTCTTGAATGCCTGCATGATTGTTTGAAGAATACCAAAAAAACAGGGCTGCAGCAAGAAATTTCGATGGCCAGGGATAGCTGGAGACAAATCTCATTTTGTCATTCTTAGGCTTTCTTTGCCTCCAGTGCGTCGATTACAGGAATTATCTTATAATATGATTTCATGGAAGCAATTAAAACATACGATGTGATCGTTATCGGTGCAGGGCATGCTGGGTGTGAGGCTGCTTTGGCGTCTGCACGCATGGGACTTAGGACCTGCATCTTTACGATGAACCTCGATACTATTGGACAGATGTCCTGCAATCCGGCGATCGGCGGGCTTGCAAAGGGCCATCTTGTTAGAGAGATCGATGTTTTGGGCGGCGAGATGGCAAGGGTGACTGACAGGGCCGGCATTCAATTCAGGATGCTGAACAAATCAAAGGGACCGGCAGTCTGGTCCTTGAGAGCTCAGGCCGACAGGGTCCTGTACAGGCTCAGGATGCGGAGAGTGCTTGAAGAGCAGGAGAAACTTGACATCAAGCAGGCGACCATTGAGGAAATTCTTGCTGATGATAATAAGGTCTATGGCGTGAGAACATCCCTCGGAATTGTCTATGGTGCAGCATGCATCGTTGTTACTGCCGGAACGTTCCTCAAGGGCCTGATGCATATAGGCCACGACAGCTTTGAGGCGGGAAGAGCGGGAGAATTCCCTTCTGTCGGACTTTCAAATAGTCTCGCGCACCTCGGACTAAAACTCGGCAGACTGAAAACAGGCACCCCTGCGCGACTGGATGCCAAATCCATCGATTTCGCAAAAACAGAAGCACAGTATGGCGACGACCCGCCATTGCCGTTTTCCCATAGCACTGAAAAGATTGAAAACCCGCAGCTGCCCTGTTACATAACTTATACAAACAGGGAAACTCATGCCATTATCAGTGAGAACCTTCAGCGTTCCGCCATGTACAGCGGAAAGATAACCGGCATTGGTCCGCGCTATTGTCCCTCTATCGAGGACAAGATCGTCAGGTTCGCTCATAAAGAACGGCATCAGGTCTTCCTCGAACCTGAGGGTCTCGAGACAACGGAGTATTATGCAAATGGCGTTTCGACCAGTCTTCCCTATGATGTTCAGGTCGCTTTTCTGAGGACTATATCGGGACTCGAAGAGGTTGAGATCATGCGGCCTGCCTATGCCATTGAATATGATTTTGTATTCCCCACACAGCTGAAGCATTCGCTTGAGACAAAGATCGTTGAAGGTTTGTTCCTTGCCGGTCAGATCAACGGCACATCCGGATATGAGGAAGCTGCTGCCCAGGGGCTTATTGCCGGCATCAATGCTGCCCTGAAAATTCAGGGGCGAGAATCCCTTATCCTTGGACGTCATGAGGCATATATCGGCGTGCTTATCGATGACCTTGTCACAAAAGGGACTCAGGAGCCATACCGCATGTTCACCTCCCGTGCTGAATACCGTCTTCTTTTGCGGCATGACAATGCAGACCTCAGGCTTATGGAAAGGGGCCATGCCATAGGGTTGCTTGACAGTGACCTGTATGGCCGGTTCGTAGATAAGAAGACCAAGATTGAAGACGAAATATCCAGACTCAGAACCGTCAGGATTAAACCATCTGTTATCAACCGCACACTGAATGCCCTCGGGACATCCGTGATCAGCGAAGACATTACGCTTGACCAGCTTCTCAAGCGGCCTGAAGTTTCTTATGCCGCAATAAAAGAGCTTGCCCCCTCGTCCGCTTTGCTGAATGATGACATTGAACAACAGGTCGAAATTCAGACCAAGTATGAAGGCTACATCAGGCGGCAAATGGAAGCAGCGGAAAAGCTTCTGGGAATAGAGAACAAAAAAATTCCTGCTGATCTTGATTACCGCTCATTGCCAGGGATATCAAGAGAGATCCTCTGCAAACTTGAAGAGATCAGGCCTGAAAGCCTCGGGCAGGCAGGCAGGATACAGGGCATGACGCCGGCTGCACTTTCTATCCTCATGGTTGCCGTTGAAAAACAGCGGCGCTTGAAGACCACCCAATAATTTATCTCCTGGTCTCTTTGTGATGGCAATCAAGATGGCAAGAATCTTGAGAATATCACGGGGTGAGGCTTCAGCGGATAAAAGATCATAACTCCCCCTTCCCCCTCTTACCTCAAGAGGGGGTTAATTCCTCCCCTGAAGATAAGGGGAGGTGAGGAGGGGTTATGATTCTTCCCTCGTCGCGGAAAGGTTACTATCGCATGCTACATAGAAAGATACTTGACACAACTCGACTAAGCTTATATTATATGAAAGTAAGGAGATAAAATGGCCCACAATGTGAAAGATTATTACGCAACGCTCGGAGTGGACAAGAAAGCCTCTCAGGATGAGATCAAGAAATCATTCCGGAAACTGGCACGCAAATACCATCCTGATCTCAATCCCAAGGACAAGACTGCTGAGCATAAGTTCAAGGAGCTCAGTGAGGCATATGAGGTGCTGGGAGACGAGAAGAAAAGAGCTGATTATGACCAGTTCGGGAAAACGCCGTTTGAGGGCGGAGGGCCGGGATTCGATTACCGGACATACACCTCTGGTGATCACTTTGATTTTGGCGGTTTTGGAGACATCTTTTCAGATCTTTTCAGTAACGGCGGAGGGCATCATGAGCCTGACATGAAAGGGCCTGACCTTGTCATGGGGCTTGAGCTTTCGATGGAGGAAGCCTTCTCTGGCGTCACAAAACCTATAACGTTCAACAGGGAAATCGTCTGCAAGGAATGCAATGGTACAGGTGCAGAAACGTTTCAGCAGTGCGAACACTGCAAGGGCGCCGGCAAAGTAAGTGCATCAAAAGGATTCTTCAAAATGGCCCAGCCCTGCACACCATGCGGCGGAACCGGCAGAAAGACCACAAAGCAGTGCCGGCACTGTTCCGGAAGAGGGAAGATGCTGCACACAGAATCGATCAAGGTAAAGATCCCTGCCGGAGCAGACACGGGTTCGCGCGTAAGACTTAAAGGCATGGGTGCAGCCGGACACGGGAGTGGTGAATATGGAGATCTGCAGATCGAGATCACCGTCAGACCACATCCGTTCTTTACCAGAAAGGAAGCTGATATCTATCTCGACCTGCCGGTTACCTTTGGAGAAGCAGCTCTCGGAGCCAAGATAGAGATACCGACCATGGAAGGCGGGACCTTGATGACCCTGCCTTCGGGAGCACAGAGCGGCCAAAAGTTCAAGCTCTCGGGCAAAGGCTTTCCCTCTTCAAAAACAGGCAGAAAAGGCGATCAGTTCGTGACGATAAAAGTCGCTGTGCCCAAGGATCTTAGTGAACAGGAGAAGGCTGCAATTCAGGATGTAGAGGCACTTTACAAGGAATCACCAAGAAAAGGAATGGTGAGGAAATGAAGAGGCGAGACAAGGATGAGCCGGTATATCTGATAAGCATAGTATCGAAGCTTCTGAATGTGCATCCTCAGACGCTGCGCCTCTATGAGAGAGAGGGATTCATACAGCCCAGCAGGGCAAAGAAGCAGCGGATATACTCGGAGAGTGATATTGAGAGGCTCAACCTCATTCTGCAGTTGACCAGGGAACTCGGTGTAAACAGGGCCGGCGTTGACATTATTCTCAGGATGAGGCATCGCATGGAAGTGCTCCAGCAGGAGATGGAAGAGATGATGGGCCATCTTGAAGACGAGACCAGGAAAGATGTTAGAGATAAATTACGCAGGGCGTTGCGAAAAGAGTAAGGAGAACGATCATGGATAATTTTACCATTAAGAGCCAGGAAGCAGTGCAGAATGCACAGAGACTTGCAGAGAGAAAGGGACACCAGCAGATTGATGTCGAGCACCTTCTGTGGTCTCTGCTCGATGATGAAGGGGGCGTTGCCCTGGAAATCCTCAGGAAGGTTGGCGTAAACGCAGCGCTCCTGAAGAAGGATGTTGAGACAGCCTTAGACCGTATGCCGAAGGTGATTAGCGCAACACCTGTCGGACAGATCTACATAACGCCGAAATTGAAAGAAGTATTTGAGGCAGCAAAAAAAGAGGCGGAGAGGCTGAAGGACGAGTATGTCAGCGTAGAGCTTCTGCTGATAGCTGTACTTTCGGTCAGCTGTCCTTCCTCGGACATTCTCAAAAAATACGGTCTGGATCCCGCAAAACTCCTGTCTGCACTGCAGGAGATCCGAGGAACCCAGCGCGTAACGGATCAGAATCCCGAAGAAAAATACCAGGCACTGAAGAAGTTCAGCAAGGATCTTACCGAACTCGCATCAAAGGGCAAGCTTGATCCGGTAATCGGCCGTGATGAAGAGATCAGGCGGGTCGTCCAGGTCCTTTCGAGAAGGACGAAAAATAACCCTGTGTTGATCGGTGACCCGGGAGTAGGAAAGACCGCTATGGCTGAAGGTCTGGCACAGAGGATTGTTGCCGGTGATGTGCCCGAAACGCTGAAGGACAAGAAAGTTGTTGCCCTTGATATGGGAGCCCTTATTGCCGGGGCAAAGTTCAGAGGCGAGTTTGAGGACAGACTAAAGGCTGTGATCAGGGAGATCGAGGAAGCAGAGGGCAGGATCATTCTTTTCATTGACGAGCTTCACACCCTGGTAGGTGCAGGGGCCGCAGAGGGCTCTATTGACGCCTCCAACATGCTCAAGCCGGCATTGGCAAGAGGAGAACTCCGCTGCGTCGGCGCAACTACCCTAGGAGAATACCGGAAATATATAGAAAAGGACCCGGCGCTGCAGAGACGGTTTCAGCCTGTTCTCATTAAAGAGCCGTCTGTTGAGGATACCATCTCCATACTGAGGGGGCTGAAAGGTAAATATGAAGTCCATCATGGCGTAAAAATAAAGGACTCGGCGCTGATCTCAGCTGCAGTGCTATCTCACCGGTACATTACCGACAGATTTCTGCCGGACAAGGCAATCGACCTGATCGATGAGGCGGCATCAAAGCTCAGGATGGAGATCGACAGCATGCCTGTAGAGCTCGACGAAATCGAGCGCAGGATACGGCAGCTCGAGATCGAAAAACAGGCCGTGATGAGAGACGACGGCAAAGAATCAAAGGAAAAGCTCGAAAAGCTACAGAAGGGAATGTCAGTGCTCGAACTCCAGAGGGGAGAACTCAGGGCTCAGTGGCTGAGCGAAAAAGAGGTTATCTTCAAGATCCGCAATCTGAAAGAACAGATAGAAATGACGAAAAGCGAATCTGAAAAGGCAGAGCGGGAAGGAGACCTGGCAAAGGCAGCAGAACTGAGATATGGGAAACTCCTTGAACTTCAAAAGTCCCTCGAAGCTGAAAATGCCAGGCTCCTTGACGCTCAGCAGCAGAGAAAGATGCTCAAGGAGGAGGTCGATGAGGAGGATATAGCAGAGGTTGTTTCAAAATGGACGAATATCCCCGTGACAAAGATGCTTGAGGGCGAGATAAAGAAGCTGCTCCATATGGATGACCGCCTCAGATTGCGTGTTGTCGGACAGGACGAAGCGATCGAGGCCGTATCAAATGCGGTCAGAAGGGCGCGTGCAGGCATCCAGGATCCGAACCGGCCGATCGGGTCGTTCATATTCCTTGGACCGACCGGAGTCGGCAAGACCGAACTTGCAAAGGCCCTGGCCGAATTCCTTTTTGATGACGAAAACGCGATGATCAGAATCGACATGTCTGAGTATCAGGAGCGCCATACCGTCTCAAGGCTTATTGGAGCGCCACCCGGCTATGTAGGGTATGAAGAAGGCGGACAGCTGACAGAAGCGGTCAGAAGAAGGCCATACTCTGTTGTGCTTTTTGACGAAGTTGAAAAAGCGCATCCAGAGGTATTTAATCTTCTTCTTCAGCTTCTTGATGACGGCAGGCTCACGGATAGTCATGGCAAAACTGTGGACTTCAGAAATACTGTGGTCATTATGACATCCAACCTTGGAAGCGCGCACATTCAGGACATGCTCACAGAGAGGGAGAAAAACCCTTCTGCATACTGGATAGATAATTCAGGGCAGGAATTTAAAGATAAGATTATGCAGGATCTTAAGGCATTTTTCAGGCCCGAGTTCCTGAATCGCGTCGATGAGATCGTTATCTTCAATCCGCTCACAAAGAAGCTGCTCTCCCGGATCGTCGATATCCAGATTGAGCGGATGAAAAAGTACATCAAGGAAAAGAACATTGAGCTAAGGCTGACTGAAAGGGCAAAGGAATATTTTGCAGAGATAGGGTTTGATCCCATCTATGGAGCGAGGCCGCTCAAGCGAGTGCTTCAGAAGATGATCCTGAACGAGCTGGCAAAGAATATTCTTGACGGTTCCTTTCATGCTGGAGACACCGTTGATGTGGATGTCGAAAATGGACAGATAACTTTCAGCAAAACGGTCGCGGCTGATATTACATCATAAACAGCAGACGGCGGCTTACAGGGATGGACGGGACAGGCAGGGGAAAACTACCCTGCCTGTCCCGTCTGGCTGCTCCTTCCGGAGGATACAGACATGAGATCCTTTTTCCTGTTCAGCCAGTAATTTCTTTTCTTTTTATCGAAACGTTCTATGGCATGATGCCGAAGAAGATATCGCCCTCGCCGTACTGACCCTTGCCTGTTTTAAAAAAACCGGCAAGTATTTTGGCTTTTTCAGGATCGGCCAGATTCAGGAGACCTGCCTTCAGGTGCTGCAAGGGCTTCATCGGGGAATTAAGGAAGTTCTTTGTGAAGTTCTGTGCCAAACCGGGCGTTCAGTTCCCTGACAGCGAGAATAAATTGTTTTTTACCCTCATAGGTGTCGAGGTCAACGCCGCTCTTCAGCATCTCTTCCTTCAGGGCATCGATTGCCCTGAGATAGAGATCATCAGGAGCAAGGTAATCCTGGATCAGCTGTGCTTTTTCCTGCTCATTCTTGACATATATTTCTATTCCTGACATAGTGGCTCCTGTTTACTATGTTTGTATTGTCTTCTAAAAACATATTCTTTTGCAACTCATCGGCAACCGTCGGACTGAAATACGAGATTATGCTTGACAGTTTTTGTGTTTCCGGTTATGTTTTTAGTTGAAGAATAACTTTAAAAAAGGAGAGGTATTGTGCTGAATAAAAAACTTATACTATTATTTGAAATTGTCCTATTGAGCATAACTTCCTTTGCTCTTGCTCAAGAGCAGGAGATAAAGGAGTACAAAGTGCAGCAGGGCGACACACTTTGGGATATATCCCAAAAGGAACTGATTGACCCTTTCCTATGGCCAAAGGTCTGGAAAGAAAATCCTGACATTCCCAATCCTGACAGGATCATGCCTGGACAGATAATAAAGATCCCTCTTTATCTGTTACGGAAAGAGGCCCAGAAGGAAGAACCCGTCATGGCGCCGATCGTTGAAGCTGAGCCGCCAAAGGCTGCTCCTGCGCCGATTCCTGTTCCTGCTCCGCCGGCACCCAAGCCTCTTGTCAATGCTAATCTCTATATCTCAAGCGGCGAGATTGCAGGCACGGTAAACGAACAGGGGAAGGTCATCGGCTCGCCGTCGGGGAAGATTCTTTTAGGAGACCATGATATGGTCTTCGTGACAACAAAAGCGCCTCATAATCCTGGTGACCGTTTTTATACCCTAAGAAAAGGTCCGATCGTCAGGCATCCTGTTACCAATAATATACTGGGCTATCTTGTTGAAATTACCGGCATTGCAGAAATAAAAAAGTCCGAATATGACGGACAAACACCTGCCCAGATTATAGAAAGCTATTCTGATGTAAATATTGGAGATATACTTGTCGCCTACCAGAAGGAAGCCCCGCCGGTTGTCTCTGAAGTGGAGTGCAGAACACCTAAGGTTAGTGGGTACGTTGTTGAGGCTCGGCAGCGTCGCGTTAATAACGGCCAGTTTGACATAGTCTATCTGGATAAGGGGAAAAAGGATGATATTAAAGTCGGTGATCTGCTAAAAACTGCCAATAAGGGGAAGTTTACCGTCACTAATGGGCTTATACAGGTAATCAAGGTGCAGGACTCTACTTCTGTGGCAATCGTCAGACAAAGCACGGATGCCATCTCAAGGGGAAACCTGATAACAGAGGCAGAAAAGAAGGGGAAGTTCTCCTTCTGCAGCAATCGTTAGACAAAGCACGGATACTGTAACAAAGAAGCAACTGATAACAGAAGCGGAATAGACTGTTAAGCGGATGTAAGAACTTTAAGTGCCCTGAGACGGCTTGGATGTTTAAGCTTTCTCAGGGCTTTTGCTTCTATCTGCCTCACCCGTTCACGAGTGATCGACAGATGTCTGCCGACCTCTTCAAGAGTATGGTCCCTGTCCACGCCGATACCGAATCTCATTCTGATCACCTTCTCTTCTTTTGGTGTCAGGGTCTTCAGGATCATAAGGATCTGGTCAGAAATCTCGTTTCTTTCTGCATCAGAATAGGGTGACGGACTATTTTTATCGCCGATAAAGTCTTCCAGTTCAGTGTCTTCATCGCCAACTGGTGTCTGAAGCGCTATCGGATCCTGTATCGCACGGAAGACCTCTTCTACTTTTCTGGTAGATACGCCTAACTTCTTCGCAATCTCTTCATTGCTCGGTTCTCTTCCCAATGCCTGAGTCAACTCTCTCGAAGCCTTGGTAACACGATTATAGAACTCCATCATATGGACAGGCACACGGATTGTTTTTGTCTGATCGATAAGGGCACGCGTAATGGCCTGACGTATCCACCATGTCGCATAGGTCGAAAACTTGAATCCCTTCTCATACTTGAACTTGTCAACCGCCTTCATCAGGCCGATATTGCCTTCCTGAATAAGGTCCAGAAGCGGGAGTCCACGACCGACATAGTTCTTTGCGATATTTACGACCAGACGAAGATTGCGCGTAATAAGCTCATTTTTTGCCTCCATCACGAGCGCTCTGGCCCTGCTGACCCTGTCCCATTTTTCCTTCAGTTCATCTATTTTGAGCCCTATTTCCACTTCAACTTTTTTATATTTAGCCTGTATTTCTTTTGCCAGTTCATTAAGCTTCAGGGGATTGATGTCTTTTTTCTTCTTATCATTTATAAGCTTCTTCAGGTCTCTGAGATTCCCATGCCTTCCGATCTTTCTGTCGGAAGATTCGATCTCTCTCATGCGCTCATCGAGCATTTTCAGGCTCCTGATCAATGCCTCATCAGGCTTCTCTTCCTCTTCGCCTTCTTCAACTTCCTGCTCCTCTACCTCTTCTTCCTCGCCAAGCTGCTCCCGCTCCAGTGCAATCTGTTCTTCAACGTTTTTGTACAGCGGCATTGCCACAACGATATCACGGATGATATTCCTTCCCTCTTCCAGGCGCTTGGCAAGTTCGGTCTCCTCATCCTTCGTGAGGATAGAAATATCTCCCATGGAATGGAAGTAAGCCTGAACAAGGTCTTCAGTTTTTTCGTATTCGACCGGCTCCTCTTCGAGTTCCTCCTCGATAGCCGCTTCATCTTCTACGGAATCTGTGACCTTTACCCCCATGTCCTGCAGGAGATCCATAAGGTCTTCTATTTCATCAGGGGAGAAGTATTCAGACGGAAGCGCCTCATTGATCTGATCGTACGTCAGCACGCCCCGGCGCTTGCCAACATCAATGATCTCTTCAAATATATCGCGTTCCTTCATCTGTCACCTTTTTCTGAGGATAAGAAAAGGGGCTCTATCGGCCCCCTTGTATTTATGTGTTTTAATCTTACTACGTTTTTTTCTTTTGGCAAGAAGTTTTTTGACAACAGGAGGGAAGAGAAATAAGGGTCAAGCCACACGGTCAATTAGTACTGGTCAGCTGAACATATTACTACGCTTACACCTCCAGCCTATCGAAGTGGTAGTCTACCACCGACCTTTAGGGGGCATACACC
>JACRMT010000010.1 GCA_016214855.1 Nitrospirota bacterium
GTTATCGCAACGGCTACGGGAAACCAAAGAACATTGCACTTATGAGCGGAACCATCAGCGTGCAGCGGCCTCGTGTTCGAGGCACAGAAGAGCGGTTTGAAAGCAAGGTGATACCATTTTTCAAGCGCAGGTCGAAAGAGTTGGGGGATATGCTTCCAGAGCTGTATCTTCACGGATTGTCCAAGGGAGACTTTGAACTTGCACTTCGGGGATTGCTGGGAGATGGGGCGCCGCTATCGGCCTCGTCCATCGAACGGCTAAAGGCGAAATGGCAGATTGAATATGAGCAGTGGAAGCAGCAGGACCTTTCGTCTATGGAAGTAGTCTATCAGTGGGCAGACGGGATATATGTCAAGGCAGGGCTTGAGAAGGACAAGGCAGCACTGTTGATCATCATCGGAGCCCTTACCAACGGAAGGAAAGTCTTCCTTGCCTGCGAAAGCGGCTACAGGGAAAGCAAAGAGTCCTGGGCAGCAGTGCTGAGGGATCTGAGAGCCCGAGGACTCAGACTTGGCACATTGACGATTGCTGATGGTCATTTGGGAATCTGGTCGGCACTGGCAGAGTTACATCCAACGGGCAGGGAGCAGCGGTGCTGGAACCATAAGATCAGAAACGTCCTCGACTGTTTCCCTAAGAGGATACGCTTTGAGGCTGCCCAACAGCTCAAGCAACTGCCATATGCCAAGACACTGAAGGAGTGCACGAATCTCAGAGATGCTTTTGTGAACCGGTATCAGAAAGAGTATCTCAAGGCAACGCAGAAGCTGACAACTGACTGGGAGCGCATGACGACGTTCTACTCGTTTCCCAAGGAACACTGGACGCATCTCAGGACAACAAATGTCGTAGAGTCTCCTTTTAGCTCGGTTAGGCTGAGGACCGATGCTGCAAGACGGTTCAAAAAAGTCCAGAATGCAACGGCCATGATCTGGAAACTGCTGCAAGTTGCAGAGAAGAGCTTCCGAGCATTGAAGGGTTATGGGTTATTGCAGAATGTTTACGAAGAAAAACAGTTTGTCGACGGGATTATGAAATGCGAATCGAAGGTGCTTGAAAGGATGGCCGCCTGATGGCTTTTTACACACCTATTGACAAGACCTCCTGGCCGACTTCGACAAAGCGGTAGCACTTAAAGAGAAGGATGCAACTAATTTGTCGTGGAGAGGTGAGATGCATAGACGGCTATGTAATTACGACAACGCTATGAAGGATCTATCCGCTGCAATTCAATTAGCGGAAGCGAACGATAATTTTGCTCTGTCAAGGCGAGCGGCAGTATATATTGCTATCGGCGATATTGTTGCAGCAAGAGCTGATTTGGCCCGTGTCAAAGAAGTTAGGTCAGAGAACGTTGCCGTCCTTTACAACCAGGCAGTCGCTTTCTCTCTGGAGGATCAACCATCTGAGGCAATTGATCTACTGAGGCGAGCAATTAAGATAAGCGCAGA
The DNA here is from genome assembly GCA_016214855.1 of Nitrospirota bacterium. Lineage (NCBI taxonomy): Bacteria > Pseudomonadati > Nitrospirota > Nitrospirota bacterium. The sequence goes on from JACRMT010000010.1 coordinate 1,452, forward strand.
AGCACGACATTATGCTGTTAATGATGATCTTTTCGACCCGCTAAGGAATATGCCAGAATTTCACGAATTAATAAACGTGCATAGACAAGCTGAGATAGACGACATTGGTGGACGCCCTTGACATTGGACACTGATGACTTGTCCCAACCATACATTCAACCGGTCAAGCCGATTAATTCTGTGTTCTCCGCTCGCTTCGCGAGCGCAGAATGCGGCAGTTGAGCGGACGAACTTCTGGTTCCCGCTCGCTAACGCTCGGGAGAACCAGGAGTTCGAGCCAGACCCCCTTCGGGGCCGCTCAACTGCCGCATTACACATAATGAGTAAATGAAATACGACGATAAATATACATCTTGCAAACGCACCTATGCCAGCCTGTGTATCTATCCTGGTGAAATCCTGCCCGAAGAAATAACAAAACGGCTAAAGACCGAACCAACGGAAATTGTCCACAAAGGCGATCTTGATTACAAAGGCAGAAAGAGAAAGCTTCACGGCTGGTTTTTAAGGACTCAGGGCGTTATTAAATCTCGCGACTCTCGACGCCATATTGATTGGATAATCGAAAGAATTAAGAACAGGAAAACTGAAATCAAAAAGCTCCAATCCCAGGGGGCAGAAATGTATATCACATGCTTATGGCTTCCTCGGGGGTACGGAGGTGGTCCAACTATCAGTCCCCCTCAGATGGCAGAGCTATCAAAACTAAACATTGAGGTCTGGTGGGATATCTATTGCGCCTTGGAAAACAATGAATAATAAAAAACGTGTAAAACCAGCATCAACACCGACCGGGATGAAACGTGGTTTGGTTTTATGAAAATGCTGGTTGCCCCGGCGGGTCAGCCATGTCGTTATGCTCCCAATATATATTGATAAATAATACGCAAATTGGCTTGCTTTGGCGGCAAGTCTATCCGAAAGAGATATTATGACAAATGAACAAAACAGAGATTGAACAATTCAAACACAAGCTGCTCAGTCTTCGATCCGAACTCCAGGACCTTGAAAAAGCTTCGATAGAAGCGGCAAAGCCGGTGGAATTGGATCAAGCCGGCATGGGCCGCCTTTCCCTCATGAGTGCCATGATAGCGCAGCGAAGGTCAGAGGAAGGCTCAAGGCTTCCGCAGCGTCAACTCCTGAAAATTGAAGGAGCTTTGCGTCGCATCGAATCCGGTGAATACGGTAAATGCTTTATGTGCGAGGAAGACATTGAGGCCCAGAGGCTTTCCGTAGATCCGACAGACACACGCTGCATGAAATGTATCGAGGAATAGTTTATCCGTTACAGAATATGTATTATCATAAAAGAGGTCCGGAATAATCCGGACCTCTTTCTGTCTTTCGATTAGCTATCGCTCAAACGATCTCACTTACGCTGCATACGCCATAGCTGCCGTTACCAGACTGCCGGGACTGGATCAGAAACCGAGGATACCCCTCATAAGTCCGCCCTTGCCTTTGCGCGGTCTCTCATCGTTTCTTTCCGTATCAGCAGGCTGTTCGTCCTGCTCCTGCTGCCTGCCTCTTGTGCGGCGTTCTTCCCTGCCGCCCTCCATTCCAAGCGGCAGCATTCCGGTCGATTTGTTCCGCAATTTCATGGACCATATATACTCATGAGGGACTTTCGGGTCTTTCGGCTTTGGCGGCCAGGCTATATTTAACTCATCACCATAGCCGATGAACTGCACTGCAGCACCCTTTGCCTCTTTAAATATTCCCTGCGGAATTGAACAGCTCGTCACTTCAGGCCCCATCACTGCCTTCTCCTTGATAAACCTGTTCACATCAGCAGGGGAAAGATAGTTCATCAGCCCATATCCCGGATCCTGAGGTTCGCTCGATGACCATATGACCATCTCTCCGGTCTTCTCATTATGAGCCATTGCCATGGCAAAATAACCAAGGGCCGTCGGTATCTTCTTCCACTGAAATTTAATGCTGTCTGCAAGTCCGCCCTTCACTGATGAAAACTCGACCGGAGCCATGAAGTCATGTTTTTCATCAACAGAGAACTTGATGTCAGGAGAATAATTGCCATGCACAAAGTGCTGTCCTTCCAGAGAGCTTCCTTTCGGAATTTCCTTCCGGTCAATCCTGTTCGGCCATTCAGCATATGCCCAGCCTGTTCTCTGCGATGGCGGATACTGGGCAGACCCTCGCTTGCCTGACATTGCCTTGCCAAAGTCGATCATGCTCATCTTCTCCGTATCCAGGACCTTTGGCTGGCCCGGCCGAACAGTCTCGCTGCATCCCCAGTACATGAGCATGCGCATCTTCGGTTTTTCGTATTTTGTCTCCTCGCCCTCTTCCTCTTTCACCGATTTTGTCCTCTCCGGAATGATCAGCGGAAGCGTGCTGCCCATCTTCTGGCCCGGAGGTATGTCATGGGTCGCCTCAGGAGCGGCAGGTACTGCTTTGGGCGAATTGAGCTGGAGCATAAGGCTTCGCCCTGGACCCATGCCTGCGGACCTGCCCATCATCATGCCTTCGAGTCCGCCCATCTCCTCAGATGACATGCCCGGAATGGTCATATTCTGCGTTGATACGTTCATCCAGTATTGGGTGATCGGGGGCTTCTTTTCTTCTGCCGTTGCAAGGCAAGAAAAGCTGAGCAACAGTGCTGCGGTCAGGATGCAACCTGTTTTTTTCATACATCGTATCTTCATAGTGTCCTCCAGATTATTTTTTTAAACAGCATCATCTTCACAAACCTTGCGATAACGGTGACGGAGATACTCGATGACCCCGGGCAGGATCGAGAGAATGATTATCGCCATGATCACCAGCGTAAAGTTCTTCTTCACGACAGGAATATTGCCGAAGTAATAGCCGCCAAAAATAAAGGCCGCTATCCAGGCAATGCCTCCAACAACGTTGAAGCCAATAAAATGCAGATAGGTCATCCTGCCGATACCGGCCACGAAGGGTGCAAAGGTACGGATGATCGGCATGAACCGCGCAATAATGATCGTTTTGCCTCCATGCTTTTCATAGAACCGGTGCGTCCTGTCCAGATATTCGCGGTTCAGAAACCGAACCTTCTCCTTATGAAAGATCTTCGGACCCACATAACTGCCGACCCAGTAATTGACCGTATCTCCGGCTATAGCAGCAACGGTAAGCAGCACAAAAAGCCAGATCACGTCAAAGGCACCGAGCGCTGCAAAGGCGCCGGCAGCAAACAGCAGCGAGTCACCGGGGAGGATCGGTGTGATCACAAGCCCTGTTTCGCAGAAGATGATCAGGAAAAGGACGAGATAGGTCCAGAGCCCGTATGCCTGGATCAAAGAACCGAGATGTTTATCCAGATGCATGAAAATATCTATAAAGGTCTTTATCAGCTCCATTTATTTTCCTTGGTCATTTATTTTTAACTGTTACGAACGCCATCACTTATTGAGGCATTACTATAAGTGCATAGGTTCTTATCACTCACAAAAAATCTCCCCTCACCCCTCTTTGCCAAAGAGGGGCTTGATACCTCCCTTTAGCAAAGGGAGGATAGGAGGGATTTAATAATTGAATGTCTTCATACTTATGAACTTCTTAATCATGTATCTTCGCATATCCCTACAGCCACTTCTTCTTCCTGAAAAAGATCAGCATCCAGACGGCAATCGCGATCATGATACCCCAGATCATGTAATACCCGTAGGGCCATTCAAGCTCCGGCATATGTTTGAAATTCATGCCGTACACACCTGCTATAAAGGTGAGCGGCATAAAGATCGTGGCGATGATCGTCAGTACCTTCATCACGGCATTCAGCCTGTTGGATACGCTCGAAAGGTAGATATCAAGCATGCCGGAAACCATGTCGCGGTATGACTCGACCGTGTCGATCACCTGTATGGTGTGATCATAGACATCCCGCAGATAAAGCCGTGTCGATTCCTGCACGATATCAGAATCGGTCCGGCTGAAAATACTTATCACCTCACGCAATGGCCAGACCGCTTTTCTGAGATAGATCATCTCGCGCTTCAGGTAATGAATATCATGCAGCGTAGTCGTTGTCGGATTCGAAACAAGTCTTTCCTCAAGCAGTTCTATCTTTTCACCCAGTTTCTCAAGGATGGAGAAATAGTTATCTACAATAGCATCGATGAGCGAGTACGCAAGATAATCAGCGCCGAACTTGCGCGCCCGTCCCTTCTCATTTCTGAGCCGCTCGCGCAGATGACCAAAGACATCGCCCTCAAGACCCTCCTGGAACGAAATGACATAATTTTGGCCTATGATAAGGCTGACCTGTTCTGTCGAAACCGCGTTTGCCGCTTCATCGAAATAGAGCATCTTCAGAACAATGTAAAGGTAATCCGTGTAGCTCTCGATCTTGGGACGCTGCTCGGAGTTCTGAATGTCCTCAAGTACCAGGGGGTGAAGATTATAACATGCACCGATCTTCTCGATGATCTCTGCCTGGTGAATGCCGTCAATATTGATCCAGGTAACGGTCGGTTTGTCCCTGAAAGCAAAGCAGGCCTCTATGGCGTCAAAACTCTGCTCGATAAACTGCGCTTCATCGTAATCAATGACTGTTATCTTTGCCTTCTCGGCACGCTGTCTGCCGATATGAACGAGCGAGCCGGGCGGAAGTCCCGCCTTCTGTGATCGCTTTCGTAGAGTTCTTTTCGTATGATCGGGCATGGAATAAGAGAATAATACCATGAAAAAGCCGCAGAAATCAGGCTGCTGCGATCCGGGTCTGCATGAGGCAAGACCTGCAGATCTGCGCAGGAAGTGATCGAGGGAAAGATATTACGGTACAGGCCATATTCTCATGCCGACATGTTCCGGGAATGCAAATTATTTTTTTGTTGGTAACACCATAAAACTTCTGCTATAGTCTAATAAAATCACCTTTCCGGAGGGACTATGGTCGCGATTGCTGGATTATTATTAATGCTGTTCCTTGGTATTGCCGTGCTGATCGTCGTTGCCGTGATCGTCATCTACAACAGGCTTGTACGTCTCAGGACAACCGTGAAGTCTTCCTGGTCTGATATCGATGTAAACCTGAAGAAGCGCTATGATCTTGTGCCGAATCTTGTCGAAACGGTCAAGGGTTACGCCGGTCATGAAAGAGCGGTCTTCGAAAATGTAGCTCTGGCGCGTTCAGCAGCCATGAAGGCAACATCCCCGGGTGACAAGGCAAAATCGGAGAACATGTTCACCGAAACCCTGAAGAGCCTTTTTGCCGTTGTTGAGGCCTATCCTCAGCTTCAGGCAAACACAAACTTCTTGCAGCTTCAGCAGCAGTTAAAGGAGCTTGAGGACAATATTGAATATTCCCGCCGCTATTTCAACGCTGTGGTCCGGGACTATAACATCATGACCGAGACCTTCCCGTCCAATATCATCGCCGGCCAGTTCAAGTTTGAGAAGTCCGAGTTCTTCGAACTGGAAGAGGCAGCAATAGAGAGAAAACCGACAAAAGTAAGTTTTTCCTGAGGTATAGGTGAAGAGGCCGGGTAGTCTTCCCCTTCTCTTTTTCTGTCTTGTTCTCTGTCTGGGCCTCTTTCTTTCTTCTGCCTCTTCTGCGCAGGACTTCACCATCAATGATTTTGACGTCTTCATCGCCATAAAGGAAGACTCCTCCTTTATGGTCAGGGAGACCCTTACCGCAGAGTTTCACAGTCCGCGCCACGGCATCTACCGGGATATTCCCTACATCTACACAGACAGCACCGGCGGGACCATGAAGACGCCGATCGATATCCTTTCGGTCACGGACGGAAGCGGCTCGGATATTTCATACCGTCTGATCAGGCAGGGAAATACGATCAGGGTCCGGATCGGCGATGCAAAGAAGTATGTCACCGGCATACGGAAATACGAGATCACTTACAGCGTTGAAAATGCCGTCCTCTTCTTTGACGATCATGACGAGCTTTATTGGAATGTGACCGGAAACGAATGGAACGCCGCTATTACAAGGTCCCGCTGCATGGTATCGCTCGCAGGGGGAAGAACAAAGGAACACTGGGCATCGTGCTACACGGGCAGAAAAGGTTCCCGTGATTCCGCATGCAGGAGCATTCCCGGAGATAATGTTATTGAATTCATCACGGATGGTCCGCTTCAGGCAGGAGAGGGACTCACCATAGCATACGGCTGGGACAAGGGCATTGTTTCACCTCCCTCCTCTTTCAGAAAATTTATCTGGCTTATGAACCTGAAACAGAACTGGGTATTCATCCTGCCGGTTCTCTCTTTCGTCTTCATGCTGTTCATCTGGATGCAGACAGGCAGGGACCCGCGCGTAAGAGAATCCATTACGGTTATGTACGGCCCGCCCGAGTATTTCAAGATACCGCTCACACCTGCAGAGGTCGGCACCATGGTCGATGAAAAGCTCGATCCCCGCGACATAACAGCAACCATTATCGGGCTGGCTGTGAAAGGGTACATAAAGATCGAGGAAACGATAGAGGAAGGTCTCATATTCGACAAAAAAGACTACTATCTGAAAAAGGTAAAAGATGCGGATGCATTGCTCACCCTGTTCGAGAAACAGGTTATGCTGGATATTTTCGGCGTCATGCCGGGCAAAATGATCTCAGAGCTGAAGAACACCTTTTACAAGAACATCCCTTCCCTGAAAAGTTCTCTCTACAAGGAGCTTGTGAAAAAGAATTACTTTAATACGAACCCGGAGCACGTGCGGGTCACATACAGTGTTATAGCCGCAGCACTGGGTTTCGGCATCGCCTTTGGACTCACCACGCTTTTCGGAGATGCTGCCGGGGAGGTCAGAACAATATCTGCAGGGGTCCTGACAGGGCTATCCGTGCTCGGCTTTGCCAAATTCATGCCCGCAAAGACGCGGGAAGGGTCTGCTGTATACATGCAGATCCTGGGCTTTCAGGAGTTCATGAACAGGGCAGAAAAGGACCAGCTTGACCGGATGAAAGACCAGAACCTTTTTTCGAAGTTCTTTCCGTATGCGCTGGCCCTCGATGTGGCTGACAACTGGGCCAGGGCGTTTGAGGGCATCTATCAGGAACCGCCGGACTGGTACGTCTCGCCTGGCGGCATACGAGCATTCGATCCGATCAGCTTCAATCACTCCATGAATTCAGCCATGTCAAACCTGTCATCGGCCATGTATTCTGCGCCGCGGGGAAGTGGGGCAGGAGGCGGAGGGAGTTTTGGCGGAGGCTCTTCAGGCGGCGGTTTTGGCGGAGGCGGAGGCGGGAGCTGGTAGGCGGATGAGCGGTATCTTGTCATCTCCGGAGAGTGTGATAAACTGTGATCATGGATATGACAGAGATCCGGGAACTGGCAGGCAGATTCACTCCTGAACAGATCGAGGGCTGTATAACCCAGCAGCTTCAGATCGGCGAGAATGTCTGCGTAAGTGACGCATCCACGGAAAAGGTCGTCAATGAACTTTCCAAGGCACAGTTCATACGTGAACTGATTGGTAAGGGTTACACAATGTCTGATGCGATCCGGGAGCTTGCCCGGCGCATACGCAGAGTCCAGAGAGGATTTGAATAGGCGGTTTCGCAAATCGTTCCTGATCGGAGGATGATATGAAAAAGTATTCGGTTCTATTTCTTCTGTTGTCACTCATGCTTGCAGGCTGCGCCCAGACCGTAACAACGTACGGCGTGGGCAGTATTGACACCGTTCCAAAAACAACGTATACGCTTTATGAATACAGCTCTGGTCCGGCGGGCCTCAACCGGGTTATACTGCTCAAACATCCTGAAAGCACTGTTGAGGTCGTACCCTATTCAGCACAGATATCGACCCTGCAGGGGACCCCGGCTGACGCCATGCATTTCATGGACAGAGGCAGGTATTACAAGCATATGCCGGTACTCGGGGTAAGTCATAACGGCAAGACCGTCGGATATCTCCTGGGACCCGTGCAGCATATCTTTTCACGGGATTCGATAGAGGTCAATCTCTTTGAGCGCGAGGGGAAGATCTACTTCTCGGTCTTTGAACGGACGTACAACGATTGATCTCAGGGCTGTGCAGGGAAACAGCCGGTGAGGATGCCATAATTGCACCGGAGTGAGAAGCAGACTTCGGGTTCTATCCTCTCACCCCGGACTGCCGTGGCTTATAGTAAATTGACAGATCGATCAGATCGTAAACGTAATAAGGACCTCATCGGTCTCTACAGCTTTGCCGATAGCAGCTGCCACATGCTCCACAACCCCGTCGCAGGGTGAGGAAACACCGCTTTCCATTTTCATGGATTCGATCACCACAAGGTCCTGGCCGCGGTACACACGATCGCCTTTCTTTACCAGGATACCGACTACCATACCGGGAAGCGGTGAGAGGAGCACATTTTCGTGGACGCTTTTTTTCTCCTTCGGCATGTACTGGGCCAGCTCCCACTCCTTGAGCGTGTATATTTCAAAAATACGGGAGTTGCCGCAATAAGCGGCCCATATGAAGTTCTGCCGGTACTGAAGTCTGAAGTATTGATCTACGCCGTTTATCTTCAGTTTCAACCTTCGCCGGTAAAACTCAAAAAAAGGTGCAACGACAGTATATTCTGCGCCGTTTATCCTGAAACTCCAGTCTGCGGATGTGAGCCCTTCATGCAATTCAACTTCAAAGATATCCTTATTGCCTTTGACGACATAATAGTGCCGCTGATCCGGCTTGTGAGAAAGTCCGACCTTTGCCGCCATCGGTTTTAACGATTCACGGACCAGATTCCTGCGGTTGTGATAAACGATGGTCGAGGCAATGACCATAGCCTCAAGCTGCCCTGCCGGCGGGTCAATTTTGGCCTCGCCCTCCTCAAAATATTCATCAATGAACCCGGTTGAAAGGTCCCCCCTGATAAAGGCAGGGTGGTTGAGAATGGAGTTTGCAAAGTTCAGGTTGGTGGTCACGCCCTCGACGTGGTATCGATTCAGGGCATTGATCAGCGTAGTTCGGGCTTCTTCCCGCGTCTCACCCCAGCTGATCACCTTGGAGAGAAGCGAGTCGTAATATACGCTTACGAAACTGCCGGCCTCGACACCGCTGTCAAGCCTGATATTCCTGCCCTTGAGATTAGAATACCGGGTGATCAGTCCGGTGGACGGCAGAAAATTACGTCCGGAATCCTCAGCGCAGATCCTGGTCTCTATGGACCAGCCCTTGATCGAGACATCCTCCTGCGAAATCGGCAGCGCTTCGCCAGATGCTACCCTCAGTTGCAGTTCGACCAGGTCAAGGGAAGTGACCATCTCGGTGACCGGATGCTCCACCTGCAGCCTTGTATTCATCTCCATGAAGAAAAAGTTCCTGTGACTATCCATGATGAATTCCACGGTCCCGGCATTGGAGTACCCTGCCTCCCGGGCAAGGGCACAGGCCATTTCACCCATGCGGGACCTGAGGGCTGCATCAACCGCCAGGGAGGGAGACTCTTCGATCACCTTCTGGTAGCGCCGCTGGATAGAGCATTCCCGTTCTCCGAGAGAGACGACTTTCCCATGCTGGTCAGCAATGATCTGGATCTCGATATGGCGGGGACTGCTCACAAATCGTTCCAGAAAGATCCTGTTGTCGCCAAAGGCCTTGCGGGTCTCTTCCTGCGCAGACTGGAGGGCGGATTCAAGCTCAGAAGGCGTGGCAACCATGCGCATACCCCGGCCGCCGCCTCCTGCAGCCGGCTTGAGCAGGATCGGATACCCGATCTCGGCAGCGATCGCCTTGATCTCTTCAAGGTCAACAATAGGAAGGTTGTGACCGAGCACCACGGGCACCCCTGCTTTCATCGCAATATTCTTGGCGGAAATTTTATCTCCCAGTGCAGCGATCACCTCAGATGAGGGCCCTACATAGGTCAACCCGGCCCTGACCACGGCTGCGGCAAATTCCGAATTCTCCGAAAGGAACCCATATCCCGGATGAATGGCCTGGCAGCCCTGGGTGAGCGCAGCCTTGATAATTTTGTCATGCACAAGATAGGAGGAAGGTGAAGGCGACGGACCGATATGCACCGCCTCGTCAGCCTCCCGGACATGGAGTGAACGTGCATCAATATCCGAATACACGGCAACCGTCTTTACCTTCAGCTTTCTGCAGGTCCGGATTATTCGGATAGCGATCTCACCGCGATTGGCTATAAGGATCTTTTCAAACATGGCAACCCCTTAAATGTAATATCAGTATTCTCTGCAGAACGTATCTCAACGCTTGGCTCACAATGGAATATTCCCATGTTTCCTCTGCGGCCGGACAGTCCGCTTGTTCTCCAGAAACTGGAGACATCGGATCAGCCGGTGCCTGGTATCACGCGGATTAATGACATCGTCAATGAATCCTCTCTTGGCAGCCATGAAGGGATTGGCATATGTCTGCCGGTATTCATCCGTCTTCCGGGCGAGCATCTCCTCCGGGTCTGCAGCCTCGTCGATCTCCTTGCGGTAAATGATCTGCGCTGCACCTTTGGGTCCGAGCACGGCAATCTCCGCTGCAGGCCAGGCAAGATTCATATCACAGCCGATATGTTTGGAATTCATGACCACGTACGCGCCGCCGTATGCTTTGCGAATAATGACCGTGATACGAGGCACGGTTGCTTCTGAAAAGGCATAGAGCAGTTTTGCCCCGTGGCGGATGATGCCGCCATGCTCCTGTTCCGGACCGGGCATGAATCCCGGGACATCTTCAAGACAGACAAGCGGAATATTGAAGGCATCGCAGAAACGGACAAAGCGGGCCGCCTTTTCCGAGGCCTGGACATCAAGGACGCCGGCCAGCACTGCAGGCTGGTTGGCGATGAGGCCGATGGTCTGTCCGCCGAGACGGCCGAAGCCCACGATGATATTCCGTGCAAAATGAGGATGGATCTCCAGAAACTCAGCCCCGTCCAGAATACTGGTGATCAGGATCTTCATGTCATAGGTCTGATTCGGATTGGCCGGGACCAGATAATCCAGAGCCGGGTCCGTGCGTTCAGCAGGGTCCCTCAGATCAAGGAGCGGCGCCTGCTGACGATTGTTTGAAGGCAGATAACTGATCAGCCGTCTCACCTCCCGCAGACAGAGGATATCATTGGGGAAGGCGAAATGGGCCACACCGCTTTTTTTGCTGTGTACCATGGCCCCGCCCAGTTCTTCTGCCGTAATGTCCTGGTGCGTAACGGTCTTGACCACATTGGGGCCCGTGACAAACATATATGAGGTGTTTTCGACCATGAAGGTGAAATCCGTTATGGCAGGGCTGTACACCGCACCGCCGGCGCAGGGGCCCATGATGCAGGATATCTGAGGCACCACACCGCTTGCCTGGACATTGCGGTGGAAAATTTCTCCATACGCTGCCAGCGATTCAACTCCCTCCTGAATACGCGCGCCGCCCGAATCGTTCAGACCGATGATAGGTGCGCCGACCTGTACGGCATGGTCCATGACCTTGCAGATCTTCTGGGCATGTGCCTCACCGAGCGCGCCGCCCATGATGGTGAAATCCTGGCTGAATACAAAGACCTCGCGGCCGTCAATGGTGCCGTGGCCGGTGATCACCCCGTCTCCGGGAAACTCACCGATGCCGGTATTCTGGCCGGCCCTGCCGGTCATCAGCAGATCAAATTCCTCAAATGAACCCTCGTCGAGAAGCAGCTCAATACGCTCCCGCGCGGTGAGCTTGCCCTTGCGGTGCTGGGCCTCGATCCTTTTAGCCCCTCCGCCGAGAAAGGCCTCTTCTTTCATGGATTCAAGTTTTCTCAGATTATCCTGGCCTGGCTGCTGCACGATCACACCCCCTCAGAATAGGTCTTATTCACAGAACTCGGTGAGCACGCCGAATGTGCTCTTCGGGTGCAGAAACGCCACCTGCTTGCCTCCGGCGCCCGCTACCGGAGTCTCATTGATCAATCTGCATCCATGCTCCCGGGCGGTTCCCAGCTGACCGTCGATATCATCGGTATGATACGCAATATGATGGAAGCCCTCGCCCTTTTTTTCCAGAAATCCGGCAATAGGGCTGTCATCAGAAGTAGGCTCCAGCAGCTCGATATGGATATCGCCTACCGTAAAAAAAGCGGTCCGCACCTTTTGCGAGGCCACCACCTCTTCCTTTTCACAGACAAGCCCCAGCACTTCTTCGTAAAATTTGCGCGACGCATCAATGGACCTTACCGCGATCCCCAGATGATCAATTTTCTCTATCATGGTATCAATCTCTCCAACATGGTTTTCTTCATTATACCGGCCTCCTCAGCCGCGGAACGGATCATCCTCTGTACTCACCGAACACTCCGCGCAGTACCTGGCAGATCTCACCCAGTGTAGCATATGTTTTGACTGCCGCAAGTATCCCGGGCATCAGGTTCGATGAACTCCTGGCGCATGCCGACAGATCCGCAAGCGCTTCCTCGACCTTTTTATTGTCACGCCTTTGACGCAGTTCCTTCAGGCACTGGACCTGGGCATTCTCTACCTCAGGATCAACACGCAGCAGAGGAGGCTTTGTATTCTCATCGATCCGAAACTCGTTGACCCCGACGATTATGCGCTCGCCTTTTTCGATCTCCTGCTGGTAATCATAGGCGCTGTTCTCGATCTGGCGTTGGATAAAACCATCTTCGATCGCAGCCACCACACCGCCGGCCTTTTCGATCTTCGCAATGAGCTCAGAGGCCTCTGCCTCTATGCGGTCAGTGAGCTCTTCAATGAAATAAGATCCTGCCAGCGGATCGACGGTATTAGCCACTCCTGATTCATGGGCTATCACCTGCTGCGTACGAAGTGCCGTGCGTACGGAATCCTCAGTAGGCAGGGACAGCGCTTCATCCCGTGAATTGGTATGCAGGGACTGAGTGCCGCCAAGGACCGCGGACAGGGCCTGAATGGCGACTCTGACGATATTATTGTCTATCTGCTGGGCAGTAAGTGTGTAACCTGCAGTCTGCGTATGGAAGCGCAGCATCAGACTTGCAGGCTTCTTTGCATGAAAACGATCCTTCATGATACGTGCCCAGAGCCTTCTGGCAGCACGGAATTTTGAAACCTCTTCGAGAAGATCAGAGGATGCATTGAAGAAGAACGAAAGTCTGGGTGCAAAATTATCGAGCTCAAGCCCGGCATCAAGTGCGGCCTGCACATAGGTTATGCCATTGGCCAGGGTGAACGCCACCTCCTGGACTGCGGTGGACCCGGCCTCCCGGATATGATAGCCGGAGATCGAAATGGTATTAAAGTCCGGGGTATGTTCTGTGCACCATTTGAAAATATCGGTGATCAGCCGCAGACTCGGCTTGGGCGGAAAGATATACGTGCCGCGGGCTACGTATTCCTTCAGGATATCGTTCTGGATCGTTCCTTTGATCTGGCCGATCGCCACGCCCTGCTTTTCAGCCACAGCCGCATACATGGCAAGGAGTATGGCAGCAGGTGCGTTGATTGTCATGGAGGTTGAGACCTTATCCAGGGGGATCTGGTCAAAAAGGAGTTCCATGTCAGCTAATGAGTCAATCGCCACCCCGACCTTACCCACCTCGCCTGCAGCCATCGGATGATCAGAGTCATACCCGATCTGGGTCGGCAGATCAAATGCTATTGAAAGACCGGTCGTGCCCTGCTCCAGAAGATACCGGTAACGCCGGTTCGATTCCGATGCGGTCGAGAAACCGGCATACTGGCGCATGGTCCAGAGCCGTCCGCGGTACATGGTGGGCTGTACTCCGCGCGTATAGGGATAGCTTCCGGGAAAGCCTATTTTTTCGAGATAGGCATCATCGATACTATCCGGCACTGCAAGACGGGTAATTTCCTCGCCGCCATGATTGGTGAACTTCTCTCGCCTCTCCGGATAGCGGCCCAGGCTTTCGGCCAGCTTCTTTTCCCAGTCAATATGTTCAGGATGTTTTGCCATAATAATTATCCAATTCAGCTCAGGATTACCTTCGGTTCACCGAAGGCTTTCGAAAATAGCGTTTTTTGCTCATTCGTACAAATCCCCCCACGCTCCCTTTTTGTAAAGGGAGGTTAGGAGGGATTTTGGATTAAATATGTTCATGAACCTTTCTGATCCCTGGCTCGCAAAGATTCCCGTTCGAGCAGTTTTGCAGCCTGCAGACGGGGTGCCCCTTTCCGGTCATGCTCCCATCTCTCTATCTTCTCGATTATCGAAGGCTTTATCATCTCAAGTGCCCAGTCCAATACTTCAAGGTCATAGGCCTTTTCCCTTCGCCTCCTGCGCTCACCAGTCCCCCGGTGCGAAGCGTCAACAGTTTCGATCGAAGCAAGCAGCCCGTCTATTCCTTTATCTTCCGAAGCCACGGTCATGCAGACTTTTGTCTCTTCTTTTCCCTTGCGGACACCCTCCCGAGCAATAGCCTCCATATCCATGGCAAGGGTCTCTGCGCCCGCGCAGTCCGCCTTGTTCACGATCAGGATGTCAGCCACCTCCAGAAGCCCTGCCTTCATTGCCTGAATATCGTCGCCAAGGCCTGGAGCAAGCACCAGTGCTGTGATGTCTGCAAGCCTGACGATATCCATTTCGGACTGTCCGACGCCAACAGTCTCAATGATAATTACGGAGCAGCCGCTGCCGGCAAGTATTCTCACTGCAGCTCCCGCTGCGGCGCATAATCCTCCCAGCCTGCCCCGTGTGGCCATGGAACGTACAACCACGTCCTTATCCAGTGCATGGCCCATCATCCGGATCCGGTCACCGAGGATCGCACCGCCGGAAATGGGTGAAGAAGGATCTACTGCAATAACCCCTACCCTTTTTCCCTGAGCGCGGTATTTTGAGATGATCCGGTCTGTTAATGTCGATTTTCCGGCCCCGGGAGGACCGGTTATACCTAATACCGTTGCCTCATCAACAAGAGAATCATCAATGGATGAGAGTATTTCATCCGACAGAGGATCGTTTTCTTCAACAAGGGAGATGGCCCGGGCAATTCCCCTTGGATCCCGCTCTCTCAATCCCCTCAGTATCTTTTCACTCAGCATCAGTGAAATTCCTCCGACATTCGTTAAATCAGGTTCTGCGAGCTTCATGTGCCTCGCAGGCACTGCGAAAAGCGGCAATGATCTTGTCTACAGGGGTCCCCGGGGTGTACACAGCATTGATCCCGGCATCTTTGAGCAGCACGATGTCCTCATCAGGGATTATACCGCCGCCCAGCACAGGAATATCTCCAGCCCCTGCATTCGTCAGTGCACGCACCACTGCAGGGAAGAGGCTCATGTGCGCCCCGGAAAGCAATGACAAACCGACCGCTGAAACATCTTCCTGAACAGCGGCAGAGGCGATCTCTTCGGGCGTCCTTCGGATGCCGGTATAGACCACCTCAAAGCCGGCATCACGAAGTGCGCGGGCAATGAATTTGGCGCCCCGATCATGGCCGTCAAGGCCCGGTTTTCCGATTAAAACTCTATGTGTTCTCTTTTGTTCAGGCATTAAATACCCCGCGTCGTAAATAGCGTTCTAAAAAATGTCGGCACAGAAATCACCGAACCTGCCGAGATTATCGCATACATGAATACCAACTTCCTTCATGACAGCGATCTTTGACTGGGCAGTGCCGCTGCTGCCATTAACTATGGCCCCTGCATGCCCCATCCGTCTGCCCGGAGGAGCGCTCAAGCCCGCCACAAACCCGACTACCGGCTTGCTGACCTTTTCCCTGATATAGGCAGCAGCCTCTTCTTCTGCAGTGCCGCCGATCTCGCCCACAAGCACAATGCCCTTTGTCTCAGGATCTGCTTCAAAGGCCTTGAGGCAATCGATAAAATTCGTTCCATTTACCGGGTCGCCTCCGATGCCGAGGCAGGTTGTCTGTCCGATCCCCTTGGTGGTCAGCTGATGCACCACCTCATAGGTAAGGGTGCCGGAACGCGACACAACGCCAATGGGTCCGCCCGGCTTGTGGATAAAGCCCGGCATAATACCGATCTTGCACTGGCCCGGCGTTATGATCCCGGGGCAGTTCGGTCCGATGAGCCTTGCTTTTTTACCGTTCAGATAATTCTTTATCCGCATCATGTCGAGCACAGGAATGCCTTCTGTGATAGCCACAATGAGATCGATATCAGCGTCGATCGCCTCCATGACCGCCTTTGCGGCAAAGGCCGGAGGCACAAAGATCATGCTGCAGTTCGCTTTGGTTTCACTGACAGCTTCCCGGACAGAATTGAAGACCGGCACATTGTCCATGGTCTGTCCGCCTTTTCCGGGTGTCACACCACCGACTACACGAGTGCCGTATTCGATACACTGCCGGGTATGGAACATGCCTTCTTTCCCGGTAATTCCCTGGACTAGCAGTCTGGTCTCTTTATTTACGAAAATTGACATAATCTATTATCGTGTCCCTTCAGTTACGGGGTTTAAAAGTCCTCCCCTTTCCAAGGGGAGGTGCGGTGGGGTATCGGAATATCTACCATAACCTCCCCAACCCCTCCTTGCTAAGGCGGGGCTAAGACCTGGAACTGAAACGTTACCCTCTGTCATATCTTCTTCAGTTCTCGTCATTTTCCGACAATCTCAGCGATCCTGCCCGCTGCATCGTTCAGGTCCTCTGCTGTAATAAGATTCAGCCCGGATGCAGCGAGGATCTCCCTGCCCTTTTCGACATTCGTCCCCTGCATGCGGATCACAACCGGCACACGTATACCGGTCTTTCTGGCCGCCTGCACAACCCCTTCGGCAAGAACGTCGCACCGGAGAATACCGCCGAAGATATTGATCAGGATCGCTTTTACATTGCTGTCGCTCAAAATGATCCGGAAACCGTTCTCGACCATCTCCGCATTCGCCCCGCCGCCCACATCCAGAAAGTTCGCAGGCGAAGCACCGGCACTCTTGATAAGGTCCATGGTAGCCATGGCCAGTCCGGCGCCGTTCACCATATTGCCAACATTCCCATCCAGGTTGATGTAATTGAGATTGAATTTCGATGCCTCTAATTCCAGAGGGTCCTCTTCATTCGTATCCCGGTATTTCAGGATCTCCTTCTGACGGAACAGGGCGTTATCATCAATGTCGATCTTGGCATCAAGTGCGATCAGGTCCTCCTGGGCAGTGATCACCAGAGGATTGATCTCAAGCAAAGAACAGTCGGTTTCGATGAAAAGTGCGTATAGATTCTCGATCAGTGCAGAGAATTTTTGGGTAAGTGCTTCATTCAGATCGAGACCGGCTGCGATCTGGCTGCAGTGGCCAGGCTCGATCCCGGTGAGCGGATTGATTAACACCCTGATGATCTTTTCAGGGCTTTTTGCTGCAACTTCCTCGATATCCATTCCGCCGGCCCGGCTTGCGATGATCATGATCTTTGCCGTGGAGCGGTCCGGGATGATCGAGAGATAGAGTTCCTGACTGATATCGAGCCCCTGCTCCACCAGGAGCTTCCCGACCTTCTTCCCCTCGGGACCGGTCTGTGGCGTCACCAGCGGCCTTCCCAGTATGGTCGCAGCAACGCTCCTTACCTCGTCAAGGCTTCGGGCAAGTTTGACACCGCCGCCCTTGCCGCGGCCGCCCGCATGGATCTGTGCCTTGACTACAACGGGGAATTTGCCGAGCTTTTCGGCTGATGCAGCAGCCTCATCAGGACTTGTAGCAAGATAGCCCTCAGGAACAGAAATGTGATGCTGACGAAACAGTTCCTTTGCCTGATATTCGTGGATCTTCATTCAACCGCCTCTTCCCCTAACATTCCTACAAATTGAAAACTATATTTTTGTTTAATATTAGCAGAGCAAACCCCAAGTCGGCAATACATTTATAAGACAATCTTATAATGACCGGAGGCAACCGTGTCTTTTCCCAGCGCACAAAGGCCTTTAGGCGGTCGAATCATCTGTAAAGGTCTGTGTTTACGGGACGTTACCAATTCAAACAACATACTCCTCTGATCACCAGAGTACCAGACGAAAATCCTTATATTCCTTTATAAGTTCGAAATCTGCCCTGTTCGAGGTAACGACTGCAGCTCCATAGGTCCTGGCTGTCAGGGCAATCAGAACATCAAAATGCAAATCCCTCAGCTTTTCAGGCAAAAAACCTTTGCGCTTATTCATTTTCAGAAGTATTTCACCAGAATCAATCCAGTTTTGTGCCGTAGGCGTCAGGATGGGATGATTTTTCGCCAGCAGATTAACAAACGTACGCTCTGCATCTTTCGTAGCACCGCGAAGAAGCTCTGCAAGCACAACAGAAGAGTTCCGCACAAGCGCATTAAGATTCTGAAATTGCCGGCTATACTTATTGGCTCTCAGGTGATCTATGAAAATCGAGGTATCGAAAATAACGGCGTTATCTTCCATGGGCCTCAAACTGCAATTTACCTCCTTGTTTCAAAACAAGAGCCTTAAACCTCTTAAGGGCAACAACTTCTTTAAGGGCCATGTGCACTGCTTCAGTCCTCGATTTCGCCCCCAACACCTTCAGCGCATCGTCTGCAAGTTTAGTATCAAGCCTTATTGATGTCATCCTGACCGATGATTTCATGTCCGTCTCCTTCTCTTCTTCTATATATACAATGCTAAAGTTATGTATATATGTTTGTCAATGAGCTGCAATGGCCTCTGCCTGACAAGAAAAATACAATACGGGCATATTTTATTTGGCCGACGTTTATGATCAGCAAACTTATTTATTATATTTTTTTATGCAATCTGGCGGGCAAGGCCGGCCAAAACAGTTCCCGGGCCGACCTCGATAAACGTGTCAGCGCCCTGCGCACGAAGGCTTGTCACTGTCTCAACCCACTTCACACTGCTATAGATCTGCTTAACCAGATTCGAGGCGATCGAATCATCCGTATATGGCTGGGCACTGCAGTTGGCAATGCAGGGAATCTGCAGGCTGTTGAAACTGAATTCCGTTAGAAATGCCTCGAACTCTTCTGCCGCCGGTTTCATGTAACGACTATGAAACGCGCCGCTGACCGGGAGGATAACCGCCCTCTTGGCTCCCTTTTCCTTCATCTGCGGCGCAAAGATCTCTATGTCAGCCTTGGGACCGCAGATCACTGTCTGGCCCGGGGAATTGAAATTGGCCACATCAATGCTGACTGCGCCGAGTTCAGCCAGGGCCGCGGCGACAGCATCACCCGTCATGCCTAATATGGCTGCCATGCCTCCGCCAGTGGCTGCGTTCATCAGTGTGCCGCGCTTCTGGACCAGCCTGAGGCCAATGCCAAAATCAAAGGCCCCTGCAGCATACAGGGCTGCATACTCTCCCAGGCTGTGGCCGATCACAAAATCCGGCCTAAGCTCCTCAACCTCGACCTTGGCCAGATAGCTCAGGATATCGACGACGTACAGCGCCGGCTGTGTGTAGTCCGTCTGCCTGAGCTTATCGTCAGGATTCGCAAGGCAGAGCTCCTTGATCGAGTAACCGAGAATTACATCCGCCTCTGCGACCAGATCAGGATAACGATCGAAAAGATCAGCGCCCATACCAACAGCCTGGGAACCCTGACCGGGGAACATGAATACCGTTGTCACAAAACACCTCCAAAAGTTCAGAATAACTGCATTGGTACAGCTGTGACGACGAACCAGCAGTTATGAAAACGGGCTTGGATCCCCTCCTTACCAAGGAGGGGCATGGGGAGGTTTTGATGCATCTTCCAATACCCCACCCGACCTCCCCTTGTAAAGGAGAGGAGAAACACCACTCGCCGCTGAAGCCTTACTTATTACCCTTTTATCTCTTTGATCTTTCTGGTCAGCATCGGCACGATCTCATTTGCGTCACCGACTATGCCGTAGGTGGCAACATTGAAGATCGGGGCATCAGGGTTCTTATTGATCGCAATGATTACGTCGGAGGACTGCATACCGACCAGGTGCTGCACTGCGCCTGAAATACCGCAGGCAATATAGAGCTTCGGGCTGACGGTCTTGCCGGTCTGCCCGACCTGGTTGCGATAGGGGATCCAGCCTTCATCAACAGCAGCTCTTGACGCTGCCACTGACGCGCCCAGCACATCCGCAAGTTCATACAGGAGCTGAAAGCCCTTTTCTCCGGCCATGCCCCTTCCGCCTGCAATAATGACATTCGCATCCTGAAGATTGACCGCGAGTTCAGAGACCTCCTTTACGGTCTCGATCACTTTAGTGCGGGAGGATATGCCCTTTGCGCTGACCTTAATGAGCTCGCCTGTCTTCGCCTCACTATACTCTCCCTTTTTCATGACGCGCGGTCTGACCGTCGCCATCTGCGGCCGTGCATGGGGGCAGAAGATCGTTGCCATAATATTGCCGCCGAATGCAGGCCTGACCTGAAGCAGGTTCTTTGTCTCTGCATCGATCTCAAGAGAGGTGCAGTCTGCGGTGAGCCCTGCTCTCAGTTTTGCGGCGACCCTCGGGAAGAACGATCTTCCAATCGGCGTGGCGCCGGTCAGCACGATCTCGGGCTTCTGCTCAGTGATCAGCTTCGACAGAAGCGCTGCATACGGCTCGTCATTAAACGCGCTCATGAGCGGGTCGTCGCAATGGAACACCTTGTCAGCGCCCCAGCGCATAAGCTCCTTTGCATCCTGCTCTGTGCCGCCGAAGAGGACTGCGGAGAGGTCTGTACCCAATTTTTCGGCAAGCCCTCTGCCGGCGCCCAGAAGTTCAAGAGAAACGCCGGCGATCTTGCCGTCGCGCTGCTCTGCAAAGACCCAAACCCCCTTGCCCTGAGCTGTCTCCTTTGTATCTGATGCCTCTTTCACCTCAGAGATGGCGCCTTCAGGGCATACGCTCATGCAGGCCCTGCAGAGCTGACAGAGCTCAGTGATCCCGGCCTTTCCGTCCTTTATCACGATAGCATCATACGGGCATGACTGGACGCATGCCTCACAACCTGTGCATAGCTCTCTGTTGACCTTTATATACATTTGCTCTCCACCAGTTCCTTTACCAGAGTATCGATCTGCTCTTCAGCTGTGCCTTCGAGCATCTTCCTGTCCTTCTTCGCCTCAGGGGCAAAGATGTTCTTCACCTGCGTGGGAGAACCTTTCAGCCCAAGATCGCTCTCCTCGACCTTGAGGTCTGCAGCGGTCATCTTTCTGATCTCCGCCTTCTTTGCAGCCATCTTGCCCTTGAGCGACGGCAGCCGCGGCGTGTTCAGCTCCTTCACCACAGTAAGCAGCACAGGCAGCGACGTCTCGACAACATCATACCCGTCATCCATCAGCCTCTGCAGCACAAGTCTGTCAGGAGTGACCTCATCGACCTTGCGGATATAGGAAATATGCGGGATATCCATGAACTCTGCGATCTCAGGCCCGACCTGCGCCGTGTCTCCGTCAATGGCCTGCTTGCCGCAGAGGATCACATCAGCGCCGATCTGTTCTATGGCCTTTGAAAGGGCATAAGCAGTGGCCCAGGTGTCGGAGCCTGCAAAGGCCCTGTCTGTCAGGAGCACCCCTTCGTCGGCACCCATCGCAATAGTCTCGCGGAGCGCTGTCTCTGCCTGGGGCGGGCCCATGGTGAGCACAATCACTTTGCCTCCTGCCTGTTCCCTGATCTGAAGGCCTGCTTCGAGGGCATGCAGGTCATAGGGGTTTATTATGGTGGGCACACCGTCCCTGATGAGCGTGTTCGTCTCCGGATTGATCCTGACCTCTGCGCTGTCAGGCACCTGTTTAATGCATACAACTATCCTCATATGTTTGGTCCTTTCGATTTACGCGGAAATTACGATGAGATACATCTATTTTTGTGAGCTGAATTTTATCACAGCAGGTTTTAGAGCGTCAACGCATAGCAGTGAAATACCGTTTACTAAGGAGGCCATAGGTATCGCCCCACAGGTTGTCATTCCCGCCTGTCGGGAATCCTTCTGTGAAGAGGAATTGCGGACAAGACGCAATGACAGACAAAGAGAACTTACTTACGATTTCCTTAGTGACTGTCCAGCACCTCCCGCACCTTCCTGAGCAGATCGTCGGGTTTTACCGGTTTCGAGATAAAGACTACTCCCTTATCCGGAATGCCTCCATGGGTAAAGATCTCCTCGGCATAACCACTCATAAAAATGGCCTTCATGTCAGGTCCGATCCTGTGTATCTCATCATACACCTCTCTGCCGTTCTTCTTTGGCATGATACCATCAAGGATGACCAGCCCTATCTTTTCACGATTATCGATAAATTTTCGCAATGCATCCTCGCCGTCGACTGCTTCGATCACGGTGTACCCGGCATTTCTCATGACAACTGAAGAAAGTCTTCTCAACGGCGCGTCATCTTCCGCGATCAGTATCGTCTCTGTGCCGACCGTAATACCGGCGACAGGCTTTTCCTCAGTCTCTTCCTCTGCATACTTTGTCAGCGGCAGAAAGATCTTGAAGACCGTGCCATTTCCAACCTCGCTGTATACATTGATAAAACCATTATGTTGTTTCACCAAGCCATGCACTACAGCAAGACCCAGTCCTGTGCCCTTGCCCACTTCCTTTGTTGTGAAGAAAGGCTCGAATATGCGGGACAGGGTATCAGCGTCCATGCCGCAGCCGGTATCTGACACCCTAAGAAGAGCATATTCACCGGCTTTACCATAACCATGCATCACAACATAATCATCATGCATGACAAAGAACTCTGTAGAAATATTCAGCCTGCCGCCAGACGGCATGGCGTCACGGGCATTGGTCGCAAGGTTGATCAGTATCTGGTCTATCTGACTCGCATCAGCCAGAACAATCAGGTCTTTGCCAAAAAGGCTTATCTCAATGCTTATATCCTCCCGAACAAGCCTGTGCAGCATTTTCTCTATACCCTTGATGATCTCATTCAGGTTTGCAGGCTTCATGTCGAGCACCTGCTTCCGGCTGAACGCAAGGATCTGCTGCGTAAGTGCTGCACCACGCATGCCGGCAGAAGCGATCTCGTCCACATATTTCCGGAGAGGGTCGGCGGCATCCATCTGCATCTGGAGCAAACCGGCATAACCAACTACCGCATTAAGCACATTATTGAAATCGTGCGCGATCCCTCCTGCAAGCTGTCCGATCCCCTCAAGTTTCTGGGCGTGGCGAAGCTGGTTTTCAAGACTTCTGCGTTCAGTAATGTCGCGTGCCGTGGCATAGGTAATTCCATCATCTTTATTATAGATCGCCCGCCACGACAGCCACCGCAACGAACCATCCTTATGAACATACCGGTTTTCAAAATTGAGCGAATAGCCTATTCGCAGCTGTCTGGCCATTTCATCAAGGGTTGCCTGTTTGTCATCGGGATGAACAAATTCGATGAACGGCTTTGACACAAGCTCTGCCTCGGTATACCCGAGCGTTTCCGAACAGGAAGGGTTTGTCTTTATGAAAGACCCATTTGGATCAGCGATGCACATTAGGTCAGTAGAGGTTTGAAAGAATTTAAAATACTGTTCCCGCTCAAATTCAAGCTTGGCACGTTCAATTGCGTGTTTTATTGCCCGCGAAAGCAGCTTATGGTCTATCTGTCCTTTGATTAAATAATCCTGCGCGCCGTCTTTAACTGCCTGGGTCCCTATCGTTTCATCTGCAAGTCCGGTAAGCACGATAATCGGCGCTTTCGGTCCGTTTTTATTCAATTTCGTAAGCGTTTCTAACCCCTGGCTGTCCGGAAGGCCGAGATCCAGTAAAATTACAGAATAATCTTCCGATTGAATCTGTTCAATTCCATCAGATAAACGGTCGACACGCGTAAGCTCAAAACTGACCTTGGCAGCGGTCAGCATCTCCTCTATGAGGTCTGTATCTCCCGGATTGTCCTCGATCAGCAGTATCTTGAACCCTTCGGTCATTTTCTGGCTCCGTTGGGAAGAGACACTATACAGAGCCAGAACTCCTCAATGGACTGGACCACATGCAGAAACTGTTTCATGTCGATCGGTTTTGTGATGTAGCAGTTGGCATGCAGGTTATAGGTCTTGAGGATGTCCTCCTCTGCGCGCGAGGTCGTAAGAATGACGACCGGAATGCGTTTGAGCTCCGCGTCATTCTTAATTTCTGCAAGCACCTGGCGGCCGTCTTTTTTGGGCAGATTCAGATCTAAGATAATAAGGTCAGGCCGTGGTGCATTGACATATTTTCCTGTTTTCAAAAGAAAGCTCATAGCCGCAACACCGTCCTGCACAACATGCAGCGTATTATGCAGTTTGCCCATACCTAAGGCCTCCCGAGCCAAATCAACATCACCCGGATTGTCCTCAACCAGAAGAATATCAATCGGCCGTACTAACGCCTTGCACTCCATAGAATGTTACCTCCTTTCCTATTTGGGAATAGTAAAATAGAACGTCGTCCCTTTTCCAGGCTCTGACTCAAACCATATCCGGCCGCCATGGCGTTCAACTATTTTCTTGCAGATGGCAAGACCGATTCCGCTGCCGGGATACTCTTCCTTAGTATGAAGCCGCTGAAAAATGACAAATACCTTGTCAGCATACTGTTGCTCCATGCCAATGCCATTGTCATTAACGGAAAAAAGCCATTCCACACCTTCGTCCCTTGCGGAAATTTGAATTTTAGGGTCATCCGTCCCGCGGAATTTTACTGCATTGCCTATCAGGTTCTGAAATACCTGCACCAGTTGGGACGCATCGGCCCGCACTTCGGGGAGCACGTCATTCGTGATGATTGCCTTCGCCTCATCAATATTCATCTTCATATTATTTTTTGCCTCTTCCAGCACTGCGTACGCTTCAACCGGCTCAGGAGGTCTTCCCCTCGTTCCTATGCGGGAAAAGACCAGGAGATCATTTATCAGCAGCTGCATGCGGACCGCACCATCCACAGCATAGTGGATAAACTTTTTGGCTTTGTCATCGAGCTGATTTTCATACCGTTCTGCAAGCAGCTGCGTGTAGCTCGCAACCATGCGCAAAGGCTCCTGCAGGTCGTGAGAAGCCACGTAGGCGAATTGTTCCAGCTCTTTATTGGAGCGTTGAAGATCAGTCAGGGTCTCATTAAGCCGGTCCTCAGCACGCTTGCGTTCGGTGACATCGCGGGTTATCTTGGCAAATCCCCTCAGCAACCCATCCTTGTCATAGAGCGCGGTAATAACAACATCAGCCCAGAACCGGGCGCCGTCTTTACGCACCCGCCATCCCTCGCCCTCGAACCGTCCTTTCGCAACTGCCTCTTTTAATTCCTGCACGGGTTTGTCCTGTTCAATATATTCCTGAGGATAGAAACAGGAGAAGTTCCTGCCAATTATTTCTTCTTCACTGTACCCGTTAATTCGCTCTGCACCAGGATTCCAGCTCATCACATTGCCATTGGGGTCCAGCATAATTATTGCGTGGTCTTTTACTCCTTCTATTAATAAGCCGAGTCTCTCACGGCTTTCATTCAGCGCCTCAGTCGTCTCACATTTCATCCGGTAAAATTGCGTGAGCTGCTGCCGCCAAACCATACCAAAGGCTGCTCCTGCGCCTATAAGCAGGGTTAAGACAAGAACTATGGTCATCCATAGTATTTCCCTCATCGGCCCATATACTTCGGAAATGTCCATCCGGGAGACCAAAAACCAGGGAGAATCGGCAACAGGCCTCAGATCGGCGATCACGCGCACTCCCCTATAGTCTCTGCCCTCCATGATTCCCTTCCTGCCAAGAACGGCCTGGGCAGCAGGTAATTCATTTTGAGCAAGCGGTCTGCGCAGATTGAGTGCTGCATTCTTCTGGAATCTGAGTTCGTTCAGAAAAAGGGCTTCATCTCCTTCACGCCGGACAAGCAGTGTTTCGGCTGTCTTACTTGGCGTCGGCCAGCGGTTAATAAATGGATACAGATATTTCTCAGGATCAATACGCAGGACAAGTGTCCCCACCGCAGGTTTACGGTCACGTTCATCGAAAATGGGAATCAGTATTGCCAGATAGACTAGTCCGTCATATTCATTGCGATAGAAATCTGCAAAGGTCAGTTTTTTCGTTCGCAGGACTTCTTCAGCGCCCTGTATCAGATACCTGGAAATCGGCTGAGCCTCAGATGCTGACATCCGTTCCCTTCCTGAAGCATCAAGCAGAAAGACCCGGTCATATTCATGTCCTGACTGAACATGCTGCAGCCAAGTTCCGAGTCTTGCTGCAACCTCGGTGTCATCAGGCCTTTGCATGTAGTTACGCACCAATCCGAAAAAGTTCGGATTCTTAAAAAAAAGCTCAGCATCCATCAACCGCTCTTTTCTCCAATGAACGAGTTCGTCACCCTTCAATTCAGCAATGGCCGAAAGCTGCCGTTCGATCTCTGTCCGATGGCGTGATTCATAGTTCCGGAAATACATAAACCCCGCAATCACGATACCCAACGCGAGTACGACGAAAACCATGAAAAACAAATATGAGGCTCGTCTGGTAGATTCAAGATTCTGAAGGGACTGCCTGGCGCGAGGCGCTGACAGCGCAAGCAGTGCAGTTCCAAGAGCAATGAACGCCATACTGGTCAGCGCGGCCGGAGGAATGAAGGCAGTGCCATAAAGAATCGGACTTCCATAGAGATACGCAAGAACAAGAGTTGACCCGGTAACGATAACGCTGCAGGCAACCCAAAAGGCAATATTGGCCGGCTGGCGCCGTTTACTCGAGGACAGGAGAGACAATAGATAGGAAATTGACGACAGCAGAAAACTGAACGCAGTGACCGGCGACATGTAACCCACCTGCAGTTCACCCGGTTTATTCACCACAGTAAAGCCAAGGTGTTCGGCCTCCAACCGTATGCCAAGCAGCGACAATACGAACAGCACCGCAGCGATCAGCGCTCCTGCCGCAATGAGAAACAGGCCCGCCCGATATGATACCTGACTGTTCGGGAGATAGGTGCGAAGTAAAATCGCTCCGCTATACAGCACGAACATCAGCGCCGTGTCAGGGGCCACCGGTATCTTGCCCGAGCCAAGGCTTGCAAGAACTGGCAGGTCAAGAGCCCATCCGAGGATAGCGACAACACCGACAGCAGCGACAAACGTGGCGCAAATGCTGATCAGAATGCGGAAACGCCCTGCCCCCCGGTCGTCTGGCAGAGGTCCGGAAGTGGCGTTATCCTCCGTCTCCCTCACTTCATCAGCCACAACGACCCCCATGTTTTGCTCATATCCGCGTCATAATCGGATCGTCAAGAGGTAAAAACGTTTTTGTTCTGTCTGGTTGAGTGGCAGCAAAGAAAAGATACTCTCGAAGGAATGCAGACTGTTCGATTTTCGGCCCACCATTATCGCGCCCCTTTGTAATGATCAAAACGCTATCCTACAGGCAAGATATCAGAAATTAAGGGGACTGTCAAACATCCAGGGGGCATCGGGGGCATCCCTGGCCGGCTTCCGGCAGTTTAGATTAAGGGGGGCTACGGATAGCCTAACGGGGAACTCAATGTTTTCAGGAAAGCTTCAATCTTTAACAGTTCTGCATTGGTAAGTGCCTGATGCCCGAGCTCCCTGCTTGAACTGCGCTGGTAGAAACTCAGGACTTCGGACAGGGTCTTCAGTTGGCCGGCATGCATATATGGCGGTCTCTCTGCGACATTCCGCAAGGTAGGCGTCTTGAACGCACCAACGTATTTAGTCTTGTTCGTGTCTATGAATCTCAGCTCCGAACATTCATCCGGTTTTGCATCACTGTATTTACCGAAACAGTTGAACTCGTCCGTCATAACCTTGATGATGCCGTCAGCCCTGCCTTTGTCCTTAACATTGCCAATGCCGATATCATGGAAACTGCTGTTCGTAAAGAGTGGGCCCGTGTGGCAGTTCGTGCATTTTGCCTTGCCGATGAAAAGCCTCAAACCTTCAACCGCATCTTTCTTCATGAGCTTATCTGCCGTTTCAAGTTCGTTCTTCACTACTGCATCAACGTATTTATCAAAGGGCGCTGACTGGGGCAGGATCTGGGCCACAAAGGCAGCAATGGCCTTGCCGATATTCGCATAGATCCTGTTGACACTGTCCCTGTCCTGAGGTTTCATTGCCTGCCAGGCCTTCAGGGCAACGGGATTTCCTGTACCCGGGCTTGCCTTTGGCGGGCAGGTCTTATGATCTATTCGGGGGAGCTTGCCGAATATTTCTTCATATTCTTTTTTATACCTGTCTGCTATCAGATGCGCGCACATTGAACGGGTGAAGCCGTGCTCCACAGAGCTCTCGATAGGCCCGATCGCCTGTGACCAGAGGCTGTCCTTTCTGCCATCCCAGAAGAACCATGCATTGTATGCATTACCGATCAGAGGCATGGTCCGTCTCGTGGTCGTGCCCATGCCTTTGGCAAGAGGAAGTTTATCAGTAAAGCTGTCCTCAGGAATATGACAGATTGCGCAGGAGACCTTGCCGTTAGCGCTGAACTTTTTATCAAAGAAGAGTTTTTTGCCGAGCGCTATTGCCCTGGGATCGTCAGCATGCTTATTGGATGGGTCTTTTGGGATCGGCGGAAGGGAAGAAAGTGAAAGGGAGCGGAGAATTCTTAACTCTTCTCCGCTCCATGCATGAATCTCTTTCAGATCTTTATCTTCTGCTGATGCATTTGACGGAATGCCGAACATCAGCAAAAACCCGGCGGCCAGCAATACACCGCAACAAATAGCCCTGAAAAAAGAGATATCAGATATCCTTTTCACAGGCATTATCCGATGATCTATTTCAGCTGGAGATTAAAGGTAACGATATCGGTCTTTCCGCCTGCCTTGACCGTGAATGTCATGGTCCACCAGCCGGTCATGCTGAACTTGATGCCTTCAACAACATACGTGCCGTCGTTGTTATTCTTCACCTTGGGCTGTGTAGGCAACCCGTGACCATGCTCCGGCATATCGCCGGCTACCGTGATCTCAGCATCCTTCACTGCCTTTCCGTCAGCAGTCTCCACATTCAGCTTCCAGCTCATGAGCTTGTTCACAGGAACTGCATCAGACTCACTCGTATAGGAGGCCTTGAATGTTCCACTTTTTGACAGCATGGTCCTGGCATAGTCAGCATCTGCAGTCGGCGCTTTCACATCATCTGAAGCTGCGCCGGCAGCGGCGTCGGTCTTATAGTTGCAGCCTTTTCCGTGCTTTCCGTGTCTGGCTTTCATATTCTTGTGATCTGCATCACAGTGTCCGCAGTTACAGCCGTCTTTGCCGCCACCCTTGCAGGAGCATGTGCCCTTACCACTCTTGCAGTGGTCACACTGACAGTTCTTACCGCACTGGCACCCGCCTTTGCTACCACCCTTGCAAAAGCATCCCTTTGCTCCGGCCTTGCACTGACACTCTCCCTTACCAGTCTTGCAATGTTCGCACTGGCAATCTTTTCCGCAGCTGCATCCGGTCTTACCGTCAGTCCTGCATGCGCAGTCGCCCTTGCCGGTCTTGCAGTGGTCACACTGGCAGTCCTTGCCGCACCCGCATTTCGCCGCGTTCTCCGCTGCTTGAACAGAATCAAAAACAGGCGCCCACGCCATGGATCCGAGAAATGCTACTGCGAGAAGAATTACTCCAATCTTTTTGATCATATGCTCTCTCCTTATAATATTTATACAAATAAATACATTAAATTTAAACGCATCTTAGAAGTCTCTATATTTTTGCCATGCATGGATGGTTATGGGCCCGAGGCCGACAACGTCAGCGCTCCTATTTTTTCCCCTTTATCGAATCAGGATCATACTTCCCTGCCTGCAACCTGTTGTTCAACACCTCAGGGAAGGTAAATACCACCCCATCTTCTATCTTCTTCTTTTTTACTGAGATGCTCAGTTTCCAGGTCCCCTCCTTAGGGAGTCCGGAATTCGGTACAAGATATAAGCCGCCGCCCTTTTCCTTCACCTTCAGCGGCTCGGCAATACCCGTTATCGTCACCGCGACCTTTGCATCCTCAACATCCTCGTCATGGCTGTCATGGACAACGATACCGACCATGTCCTTGCCGATCTTATACTCCTTTTCATCAAGCAGCACCTCAATACTCACCTGCCCCTTTTCTGATATGGCAAAAAGCGTGTTGTTAAAATGCTTCGTAAATGAAGCACCCTTCTCATTGCTTCCCGCGTGCGCAGAGGCGACTACGAAAAAAGCAATAACCGCAATGCTCGCAACAACGATCCTTTTCATGATATCCCCTTTCATCATAAGCTGAAGCTGGCACCGAAGAGCGCCTTGTATTTTGTGTCATCCTGGATACCGTTCATGTCCTGAAGAAGCGGAATACCTATAGAAAGATAAGTGGAGAAGTTCTTGCCAAAGACAAGCCGCATCCCCGGAGAAAGAAATAATGTATTACCGCCGCTGTTTGGATCTTTTTCTCCCCTGATCCTCTGTTTCCCTTTCCATTCCCCGTTTGCCTCGAGAATAAGATCCCATGCAATTGTCCCGCTCACTACGCGGTAGGAAAGCGCCGCATTATAATCGAACATATCCCCGAGATTGGTAAACTGCGTGCCGCGCGTAGCGAACGTATACTGGAGATTTCCGTCCAGAGAAACCTTGCCATATCTTTTCGTTGCCGCTATGCCGAGGATCGGATTCCATGATCCGGTGCCCGGCAGGAACTCAGCCTCAAATGTCTCACCTTGTATATCCCGATCGTTCGTCTTACCCGTCGGGATCTTGAGACCAAGGAACAGGGCAGATTCCAGATTATCAGGCGTCTTCAGAAAGCGGTACTGTCCCATCAGGGTAAGATCGCCGATCCCCTTTGCATTACCATGGAGATGGATCTCTCCCGGCTCATCGCCGTGAGCCTCGCGAATATTGTCGATCTTTTCGTAAGACACCTTCATACTGACGGAAAGGTTGTCCGTTATCCCATACCCCATGCTCACGGTACTGTGAAACACCGATTCCGCAGTATGGGCATCCTTTCCCTGCATCGCAAATCCGAGCAGTTGGCTGTCAGAGAAACCATCAAGGTCAATGAACTCTGCCTGCGCAGCAAAGGACAACTTCCCCTGCGGCAGGGTTGTCGCTGATACCGTCCTGATCGGCCCTGTCTGGCCCAGGCCGGCTCCTCCCGAAGGATGATGAGCAAAGGCAGTCCCGGAAACCAGTACTATAATAACGACAGCAAAGATCAACAGTTTACGAATATGCATAGAGGCCCCCTTTATCTATAATTTTGTTAGTTTACCATACTTGAGCTGCCTGCGGAAAAACTGCAGCGTATAGTGTTCTGGCTCATACGTATGCCGCCCTGTTTCTGGTAGAATATAAAAAATGCTGAACATACCTGTTCCTTATGAAAAACTTCTGCAGTTTCAGGAGAAGCTCGGTCTCAGCAATGAAGCACTCCTGAAGCTCAAGCCGTATCAGAAACTTTTCGCATCAAAAAAAGAGGAGTTCGCTGTTTATTTCAATGATGTTTTTCAGAGTCTCCCCGATGCTAAATTGGTCCTGGACTATCAGCAGAGCCCGGGCCATATGCTCAAGGTATGGGCCTTCTGGTTCGGAAAGGTCTTCAGCTCATCGCTCGATGCAGATCTCCTAGCCTATCTCTGGAAGATCGGTCTCCGCCATGTTGAGGTGAACCTTGACCAGAGGTTCTCAAACCTTGGGTTTTCTATCATCCGTCAGTTCTGCCACAAAACTCTGCTTTCCGACAGAAATGATGAGAACAGGACAGACATTCTGAAACTTATCGATATGATCATTGACTTCTGCCTTCTGGTCGAGACAAGCGCCTATATCGATGCAACCACCCGCTGTGACATAGAGATCATCAAAGGCATAGCGGACCGCGTCAGGAACCCGGTGACCGTCATAGGCGGCAGTATCAGGAGACTTCAAAAGACGGTCGAAACAGGCAGTCCTGTATACGGTGTTTATGACTCGGTGCTTCAGGAGAATAAGCGCCTCGAACATATGGTCTCTGACATCAAAATGTATTTTGAGATGTTCCAGCAAGACCCCGTATTCAGGACCCTCAGTATCAATGATATCATCAGCAAAACGATCGAAGAGCTGCAGATGCCCGGATCCCGGATCAAAACTGATCTTTCTCCTGACGCAGTACTGATCCATGCTGATGCAAAGGACATTGGCTCTGCCTTCTATCACATTCTGCAGAACAGCTTTGAGGCGGCAGACCCCGATCATCCGGAGATAAGAATATCCTCCAGGCTGGTCAGCGAACCTCATCTCGCCGTAGAGATCCGCATATTCAATTCAGGGCAGCCTTTTAATGTAAGCGACGAGGAAAAACTGTCAACACCCTTCTATTCGACAAAACCGACAGGCACCGGGTTCGGCATACCGATCATCCGGCTCGCCATGAGAAAAAATCAGGGCAAGGCAACATTTGAGCCGGTGCAGGAAGACGGGACAAAGGTCACGTTGCTGCTGCCGCCGGCCGGCCCCTGATCAAAACGGGTCCGGAACAAATCTGATCGATCGCCTGTCTCAAGATATGACGGAAACTAACCCGATGCACGAAGACAAGGACCGGGAGCTTGTTGCCCTCTGCCGAAAGGGCGATATTGACGCATTTGAAATACTGGTGAGGAATTATCAGAAGAAAATGTTCAACATGGCATTCCGTATAACAGGCAGCATGGAAGATGCCTCTGAAGTCGTTCAGGACGCTTTTGTCTCTGCGTATCGAAATCTTAAGCGCTTTGAAGAGCGGTCGCAGTTTTCGACCTGGATTTATGCCATAACCGTGAACACCGCAAGGAACAGACTGACTCAGGCCAGGACAAGAAGCCGGCATGAGACTGATTCTCTTGATGACCCTTCATCTGCCGGTGAGGATATGAAAAAGTTCGAGCCTGCGTCAGGCGAGCCATCCGCTCTTGACCTGCTGAGCCGGAAAGAGCAGCAGCTGAAGGTCCAGGAATGTCTGAACAGGCTGGATCATGATTTCCGGGAAGTGATCGTTCTGAGGGATGTACAAGGTTTTTCTTATGATGAGATCAGCGCCATACTCAGTATTGCGGCCGGCACGGTCAAGTCACGTATATTCAGGGCACGTGAGTCTGTAAAAGAATGCCTGAAGAAGATGTTGGGAGACTGGTAGATGGACTGCAGAGACATCCGAAAAAAACTTTCTGACAGCAGTGGCGGACCTGTTCCACCTGATGACAGGGTGCTCATTGACGAGCATATCCGGAATTGCGGTGAGTGCGCGGAATATGCTGCTGAAATGAAAAGAACGATCAGGAGACTGAGAACGCTTGAAGAGGTCGAACCTCCTGCCGGGCTGACCGTAAAGGTGATGAATAAAATCCGGTCAGAGGCAAGGCCAATAAGGGGATGGAAAGAATGGCTCTTCTACCCGCTGCATATCAAGCTGCCGCTTGAGGCTTTTGCTGCAATTCTGATAACCGTGGCAGCCGTCTTTATCTATAAGAATATGGGGCCTGAGCTTCAGAAGATGGAGGTTCAGCCTCAGGCTCCGGCTATCAGGAGCATGCCTGCTGCGCCTGAAAAAGAGCTGCAGAAGCCAGAGATACAGAAAAAAAGTATACAGCCGCAGCGTCTTCAGGAAGCAGCGAAACATAAAGACAGTGCCGCTAAAACTGAGACGCGTGAGATCTTGACGCAAAAAAATGAAATACCTGTTGAACAGCCAGCTCCAGCCGCTGCTCCCACAATGCCTGCGCCCTCCTCCTCATTTGCGCCGTCTCCTGCCCTTTCAGCTGCAGCGCGGCATGCCGAAACAGGCAAGGCTGCAGGTATGGCAGCCCGGGATGAGACGATGCAAAGGGCTGCGCCTGCAGCACCGCGTTCTGAACTCCCGGCAGAAAAAAAAGCAGCCGGGCTTACCACCATTACCCTAACGGTCAGAGAGTTGGATGCTGCTAAAAAAGAGATCGAGGCATACATTGCCAAAAGCCATGGAGAATTGAAGATTAGCGAAGAGTCCGAGTCCCGTATCATCCTTACAACAAAGCTCGATCCTTCAAAAATCCCAAACTTTCTTGAACACCTGGGCAGCCTTGGCAGAATAAAAGAAGACCTCAGGGTATTATCGCTGCAAAGTGGCTTGTTCAAACTGATCATTGAAAAACCATCACCAGGGAGATAATTCCCTCAGTAATGAGAAGCCTTTTGAGATGCCATTGCCTTCGGCTCGTACTTTTGATAGTATTCTTAATCATGAATACCTTCGGTTCTCGTACAGGGGACTTGCACCCCATAAGTTCACGCCCATGCCGGGCGTACACCCACAGGTGAACCGAACGCAGCAAAACGGCGCACCACGCCGGCACCATTGTGTTGAAAGAAAGAACATGAGACAAAAAATCCGGAACGGTATCATTTTAATCACTTTTTTTCTCTTCCCGGCAATTTTCTATTATCTGTCTCCTGTGCTCATTATTCAGTCAAGCTCACAGGGCGTAATCAATGGAAGTTTCGTAATTTTTTTCCTATTATTTTTCAGTTCTCTTTTCTTGGGCAGAGGATATTGTGGCTGGGTTTGTCCTGCCGCTGGTTGTCAGGAGGCTATTTTTCTTGCAAGGGATAAAAAAGTAACTTCGGGCAATCGCATTAAATG
The DNA here is from genome assembly GCA_016214855.1 of Nitrospirota bacterium. Classification (NCBI taxonomy): domain Bacteria; kingdom Pseudomonadati; phylum Nitrospirota; species Nitrospirota bacterium. The sequence goes on from JACRMT010000010.1 coordinate 35,821, forward strand.
GTTCATCTGGATACCATGGATAAGCACGATTTTCATTTTGGCAATCAAGTCTGGAGGATATCGCCAAACCAACTTTTTCTATATGACGACACACGGTCTTTCCGTCGTAGACGTCCAGAGCCATATTACCTACCTCATCGTTCTATTTCTCCTTATCGTCTTACCGGCGTTTATTTTTGGCAAGCGATCCTTTTGCCATCATTTATGCTGGATGGCTCCTTTTATGATCGCAGGCAGAAAGATTAGAAATTATTTCCATTGGAACTCATTACAGTTAAGGCCAAAACCAGAAACGTGTAAACATTGTCACTCCTGCAACGAACATTGTCCAATGAGCCTCTCCGTAGAAGAAATGGTTCATCAAGAAAACATGGAAAATGCCGAGTGCATTCTCTGCGGCAACTGTGTTGATAGTTGCAAGCATGGTGCAATTGAATTTGATTGGAATAGATCAAAATAGAATTACTGCTTGAAACCGGAGAACTCAGCACCTCGCACGAGACAGAAGTAAATAACGATGATTCAACCAGGCAGAAGCACCGGCCTAAAACCGCCGGTGTTCTCCCGAGCCGTTGGGTGCGAGCTGTTCGCTTCCAACCGCTCGGCAAGCCTGAAATGAAGGAGCGGATTCATATATATCGTCTGAGGCCGGAGGACTACCGGAAGGATATAAACATTTTTCGCACCTCGGTAGAGTTCGTGAGCAAATTACAAACCACGAAAAGGGGGAAGAAATGACAATAAACGGCGTAGTGAAGATTTTGGTAGCTGGTCTCGTTGGCGGCTTTATTGGTAACGGGGTGATGGGTGCCTTATTTTCCAGCCCTCCAGTCCAGTCGATACTCTACAACCCCGAATGGCAAAGTCAGCTTTTTATGGAGATCGCCCCGAAACGAAACATACCGGTCTCGGTCGCTGGTCTTGTTATATTGAGCATAATACACGCATGGCTTTTCAACGTTCTCATGCCCTCGATACCCGGAAAGACATGGATGAAAAAAGGACTATTCTGGGGGCTAACGATTTGGTTGATGTACTGGTTGTTTCAGGAATGGTTTATCTATAACACGTTGCTTGGTGAGCCTCTGCTACTGAATGTTCTCGAACTCATTATTTTGATGCTGGGTTCCCTGATTGAAGGAATTGTCATTGCGTTTTTTCTGGCGCGTAAGAACGGGGCATAGCGAGGAATGGAAGGAAACCCCCGGCTGGAGCAGGCTGCTGAAGCTCATCGGAGAGTAGAAACTGAGCAGAGATTGGGACTATTGTAATTTCTATCTGAAAGTCATGAGGGCTACTCATTCTTCTTTATCCTAATCCAATAGCTGCCGGACATTTCCATGATACAATGGAAACGTCCGGGAACTTTTTCATATGCTCCCATGTCTAAAGCAGCAAGATCGCAAAATTAAAACAGAGGAGGAGCACCATGAAGAAAAAACTTATTTCGATTGCAGCCAGTCTGCTCTGTCTCATCACCACAGGATTGCCGGCGGCAGCCGAAAAAGAAGCTGCGAAACCCGTGCTGTCAACCGGGGTCGGGGACCAGACAGGGATCGCCATCACCATTTACAACGTCAACCTCGGGCTCGTAAAGGACACAAGGCAGCTGAAGATTCTGAAAGGAAGCAGTGAGCTGAAGTTCATGGATGTCGCATCGCAGATCATCCCGGCAAGTGTTCATATCAAGTCACTGGTAAGCAGCGACAGCCTGTCGGTAATTGAGCAGAATTATGAATACGACCTTCTGAATCCCCAGAGGCTCCTGGATAAATATGTTGGCAAAGAGGTGAAGCTCTATCAGAAAAACCCGTACACGGAGAGGGAAGAGGTCATCACAGCCACCCTGCTCTCGAACAACGGCGGCCCTATCTTCAGGATCAACAATGAGATAACCTTCGGCCATCCCGGTCGAATCATTTTTCCGGAAGTGCCTGAGAATCTGATCTCGAAACCGACCCTGGTCTGGCTGCTCGAAAACAGCCTTTCATCCATGCAGAAGGTTGAGGCATCCTATCTCACTAACGGCATCACCTGGCGCGCGGACTATGTCGTAACGCTCAATGCAAAAGACAATAAAGCCGACCTGTCCGGATGGGTGACGATCGACAACAAAAGCGGCGCAACATACAGAGATGCAAAACTGAAGCTTGTTGCCGGAGATATCAACAGGGTGAAGGACGAGCAGGACTATAAATACAAGATGATGCGTGTTGCTGAAGCCGCAATGGCCAAGCCGGCCCCACAGTTTAAAGAGGAGGAGTTCTTTGAATACCACATCTACACGCTTGAACGTCCATCTACGATCAGGGACAACCAGACCAAGCAGATCAGTCTGGTCAGCGCTGATTCGATACCAGTAAAAAAAGAACTCGTTTTCAAAGGCGCCAATTACTACTACACCTCGAGGTACGGCGATGCCATCACAAACCAGAAGGTGACTGTCCTTGTGGAGATCCAGAACAAGAAAGACCATAACCTCGGCATGCCCCTTCCAAAAGGCACGGTAAGGGTGTATAAGCATGACGCAGAGGGCAGCCTGCAGTTCGTGGGAGAGGATTCGATCGATCATACGCCCAAAGACGAAAAGATCCGGATCAAATTAGGCGATGCCTTTGATGTTGTGGGCACGCGCAAACAGATGGACTGGAAGAAGATCGCGTCAGACACGTATGAGGCAAGCTTCGAGATATCGCTCAGAAACCACAAGAAAGAAGATATCGTAGTAAAGGTCGTGGAACCGATCCCTGGCGACTGGACCATGCTCAGTTCATCTCATGAATATACAAAGGCCGCAGCCTTCACTGCTGAATTCAATATCCCTGTGCCGAAGGACAAGGAAGTTAAGCTCACGTACCGGGTGAAGATGAGGTATTAAGAACATTTGCCATAACCTCCCCTCACCCCTCCTTGATAAGGAGGGGATTAAAGCCCGGATCGGCAATCACTTGATGGATGAGGTAAATTTCTGCTTTTCTTCTGATCAGAGGGTATTGAGATATGCGATTATGTGCAAGACCTCTTCATCAGACAGGTAGGAAAATGACGGCATGTCCTTAAACGGGCTTCTGAGCTGCGCAGCGATATTGTCGGGTATAGCAGGCTTTCCGCTCACCGGAAGCCGGGGATTTTTCAGAATTCCTTTATGACCGGGACCGGTTAACGTCTTGTTGGTAAGAGGGTCATGGCAGAAGGTGCATTTGTCTTCATACAGTTCTTTTCCCTTCGTGATGCTTTCAGGATCAGTCCTGGCGATCATCCCTGCCTGCTCGGCTCCAGCTGCCTTTTTCTGGTCAGATGATCCAACAGCCGGGATCTCTTTCCCGAGTTTTGTGATCAGGAGGTAATATCCAGCCGACGTCGCGATCATGCAGAGGCTGAACAGTGCCAGAATAAGGCCTGCGGTCTGAAGCTTTGCATAGAACTGCCGGTATATAGTTGTAACCAGGATCTTGAAAGAAAGAAGAAGCAGTACAGAAACGGCAAACAGCGCATGGAACGTCACCCTGACAGACGGCTCGGCCTTGGTCCGTACCAGAAATCCAAAGCAAAGATAGGTCAGACCGAGACAGAGAACAAGATACAAAATGCCATTCGCCCGATGAATTTTTCTGAGAGTGTCGCGGTTGAACTTCTGCTCGGCCCTGCCGAAGATCTCAAAGGCAGTAAATATCCCAGTGAGCGCAGATGCGAGCACAGCCAGTGAGAAAAGAGATTTCAGAAGAAAAATCGGCATACATCTCCTTTTCTGAAATAACAGAGGTAAAGGGAGGGGAAGGACGCAGGCAGAATACCCGCCCTATACCTATCCCCTGCCTTTACCTGCAGTTTCTATTCTTTAGTAACCGCTTGTTGCCTTCTTCAAAGACTTGATGTACGCAACCATATCCTGCATCTGTGCAGACTTAACATCAATTGCCTTGCCCTTGTTGGCGCCCTCAATACATACGTTAACAGCTTCTTCGAGGCTCTTCTGGGTCTTGCCCATGATCTTGAACTCTTTCTTGTCAGCTGCCTTTTCCATACCCTTGCCGTTGGCATGACAATCGTTGCACGACTTGGATCCTCCGGCAAATTTCTTGTCATTGAACAGAGCCTTGCCCTTTGCTGCATCACCAGCTGCAAAAGCAGCCGTAAAGACCAGTCCAAGCACGATCAGCGAAAACATAACGATCTTTACTATCTTCATTCTTTCTTCACCTCCCTTCAGAATAACGATTACCGTTATTTTACTGTTCAGAGACACGGGGCGCAACAGTTTTCAGGCAGACATCAGCGCTGTTTATTGATTACCCGTTCTTTTGATATAATGTTCATATACTTCTAAACTGTTCAGAGGGGGAAAACATGATATCAGAAGCAGTTGCAACAGCGATCAAGATGGAGACCGATGCCATTGCATTTTATGAGGAATCCGCAAACAAGGCTCATCACGCCTTTGGCAGGGAAATGTTCAAGGGTTTCGTAAAAGACGAGAGGCGGCATCTCGCAATGCTTCAGAACCTTTTCAAGGGCATGGGGCTGAAGGAGGATTTCGCCAGCCCAAGGGCAGAGATCAAGACCGTTTTCAGCATGCTTAAGGACCAGATGATGCAGAGGGCCGAGGCTGTTCAGAGCGAACTGGATGCGATCAAGATCGCGCTCGACATGGAAAAGGCGGGTTTTGATTTTTATACAATAGCTGCGGCAAACGCCCCGACGCCGGAAGAAAAGAAGCTCTTCGAGCGTCTTGTGATCGAAGAGAACGATCATTTTTCGATACTCAACGAAACCTATACGTTTCTCGAGAACACCGGCCAGTGGTTCATGTACGAAGAGAGAGGGATCGTCGAAGGATAACCTGAATATGCCTGGCCGGGACAAGGGGCAGGGGTTATGAACTCCTGACCTGACCGTCACACCGGTATCCCGGAACATGCGCCATCGACATATTTTTTAAGGAGGAATCATAATGAAAGCTGTACAAATAAAGCCTGATATCTATTGGGTAGGGGCTATTGACTGGGGGGTCCGTGACTTCCACGGATATATAACCCCGAATGGAACCACATACAATAACTACCTGATCGTCGACAAGGACATCACCCTTGTCGACACCGTAAAGCATGACTTCTCCGAGATCACGATCGACAATATCATGAGCATTTGCGATCCTTCGCAGATCAGGAATGTCGTTATAAACCATATCGAACCTGACCACGTGAGCAGCATCGACAAGATCATGGATCTCTGCCCCAGCGCGATGATCTATATCACGGACAAGGGGAAAAAGGGCCTTGACCGTCATTTTGATACGTCCAGGTGGCAATTTACGATCGTCAAGACAGGTGATACGCTGAGTACGGGCAAATATACGATCCAGTTTCTCGAAACCCCGATGCTCCACTGGCCTGACTCGATGATGAGTTTCATAAAGGAGGCAAAACTCCTCTTGTCCCAGGACGCATTCGGCCAGCATCTTGCAACTGCTGCGCGTTTTGATGACGAGTTCGTGGAGTGCGCCTCCCACTCCGAACTTGACGAGGCAGTGGTCGAATATTATGCGAACATTCTCATGCCCTTTGGACAGCTCATCAAGAACAAGATCGCAGAGGTGCAGAAACTGGGACTTGATTTTGACATGATCGCCCCTGACCACGGTATCATCTGGCGGGGAGCACCCAACAAGGTCATCCAGGACTATCTCAATATGGCAAACGGCAAGGCCGCACTCAGGGTCGCCGTCATCTATGACACCATGTGGCACAGCACCGAACATATGACCTACCCGCTCATGCGCGGCATTCAGGATGCCGGCGTTGACTGCAAGATCATAAAGCTCAGGGCAACACCGATGAGCGTTGCGATCAAGGAGTTCTGGAAATCACGCGGATGCCTCATCGGCACGCCGACACTGAACAACATCATGTTCCCGTCTGTGGCTGAATTTCTTACCCATCTGCGCGGCCTCAGGCCGAAGAACCGCATCTGCGGTGCATTCGGCAGCTTTGGATGGGGAGGCGGTGCAGTAAAAGATGCGTATGAGGATTTCAAACGCATGGGCCTTGAGATCGTTGAGCCGGGCGTTCAGGTGCAGTACCGCCCGTCCGCTGCTGATGACGAGGCATGTTATGCGTTCGGCAAGGCATTTGCCGAGAAGGTAAAGGAATATCACAGCAAGTTCTGATGGTATAAAAGGGGGCTGCAATGGGCTCACGGAAGATACTCTCAGCCTGTCTGATGCTGGTTTCTGCTCTCTGTTCAGACGGCATCGGCAGCGCTGATGATAAGGGAACAAGATCCGGGATCAGACTCAGCCCCCAGACGCAGGCCTGTGTAGGGTGTCACAGCAAGGTCACCCCCGGCATTGTGGAAGACTGGCTTTCCAGCAGACACTCGTTTACAACGCCTGAAGCGGCATTAAAGAAACCTGCGCTTGAGCGGAGGATCTCAGTTGCAACTCTGCCCGATGACCTCATGGCATTCGCAGTCGGCTGCTACGAATGCCACAGCAGAAATCCGGAAAAGCACGCGGATAATTTTCAGCACATGGGATACCGGATAAATGTCGTTGTCTCCCCACATGACTGCAGCACCTGCCATCCTGTGGAGGTGCTGCAGTATTCGGGAAGCAAAAAAGCACATGCATGGAAAAACATCATGTCAAACCCGGTCTATCATTCCCTCGTTTCAAGTATTGACGGTCTCAAAACCGTGGAAAATGGAAAGATAGTCGCGCTGCCGCCATCACCCCAAACCCTCCAGGAAACCTGTCTCGGCTGCCACGGCACAAAGGTAGAAGTCAACGGCATGAAGAAGGTCTACAGCAACAGCGTGTGGGGAGAGATAGAAGTGCCGAATTTAACGAACTGGCCGAGTCAGGGAGTTGGCCGCGAAAACCCTGACGGGAGCATCGGTTCCTGCACATCATGCCATTCGCGTCATGCTTTCTCGATCAAAGAGGCACGCAAACCTTACAGCTGCGGCCAATGTCATCTCGACCCTGATGTTCCGGCTTTCAATGTATATAAAGAAAGCAAGCATGGGTCCAGATACGACAGTCATGAAAATGAATGGAACTTTACCAATGTTCCCTGGGTGCTCGGCAGGGACTTTCAGGCCCCTACCTGTGCAACGTGTCACAACAGCCTGATCACCTCTCCTGACGGGACGGTCATCGCGGAACGGACGCATGACTTCGGCGCCCGCCTCTGGGTGCGGCTCTTTGGACTCATATATTCCCACCCGCAGCCCAAGGACGGCAATACCACGATCATCAGGAACAAGGACGGTCTTCCGCTGCCGACCACGTTTCTCAATGAGCCTGCGTCAGACTTTCTCATTAATAAGGCGGAACAGGAAAAACGATACGACACCATGAAAAATATCTGCAGGGGCTGCCACAGCACCCGATGGACCAATGACCACTTCGCAAAAATGGACAATACGATCAGGGAGACGAATGAGATGACGCTGTCAGCGACTAAACTCATGTCCGAGGCATGGGACAAAGGCATTGAAGACAGATCAAATCCCTTTGATGAACAGATCGAAAAACTCTGGATCAGACAGTGGCTTTTTTATTCGAACTCTGTCAGGTATGCCTCTGCCATGACCGGCGCACCGGATTATGCAGCCTTCAAAAATGGATGGTGGGAGCTTTCCGAAAATCTCCAGAAGATGAGGGATATGATCGATCTTAAGGCCCGCCTGAAAACGATGCATTCGCTCCCTCAGCCGCAAAAAACTGATTAGGAGGGAAGGGATGACCTTCCCTCACCCGCGATTTCTCCAGCTTTATCCCACGACTCGCTGCAACCAGAGCTGCTCCTTCTGCTTTAACGGTCCGGTCGGCCATCCCGGGGACCTGTCCCCTGAACATGCGCTGAACCTTCTCGATATCATGCCGGGTCTCGGCATTTTTGACCTGGACATCATGGGCGGCGAGCCGTTCCTGCTGCCATGGATGCCGTCGTTCATTCACGCTGCGATCAAAGAAGGGATCATGGTAAATATCAGTACCAATGGGAGCTTCCCCGAGGTCATGGAAGCGTTCAGGGGATTAAACCCTGAGAAGATCAACATCGGCATTTCTCTTGAGGGAAGTTCTGCCCAAACACACCGCCGTCTTACCGATGCAGCCTATTACGAAAAGGCAGTTTCAAGCATCAGGTCACTTGTTGCGATGGGCCTGGATCCGATTGTGAAAACCGTCGTGAACAGAACTACCATGCCGGACATCCCCTTAATTGCAGAACTGCTTAGTAAACTGGGGGTCAGGCGATATTATCTTATCCATATGGATCTTCTCGCAGATGCGGTCAGCGCTCAGCATTCAGCGCTCAGCTACCCGGAATTCCTGAGCTTTTTTCAAGAGATCAAATCAGCCAACACTGGAATTGAGATTAACAGGGTAAACGCCTCATGCTTTGAAAAACAGACACTTCCAAAAGGAGTGCGCTGCGCCGGAGGAGTGAGAAAACTCTCAGTCATGCCCGATGGCTCTGTCTATCCCTGCAACCTGTTTCAGCACGTCCCGGCATTCGATCTCGGGAATATCTTTACTGATCCGTTTTCGGTAATATGGTCAAGTCCCCGTCTCGATCACTTCAGAACATTCGGAGAGAACAGCTGCGGGATAACGGCCTGCAAAAATCATGCATCCTGCACAGGCGGCTGCCCTGCTCATGGCATTCTTCATGGTCAGGGACTGCAGGGCACGGACATTCGCTGCATGGAGAGGACTAATCTTTAGCGATCTTCCACCGTCTGTGGCTCCAAAGCCAGTCTGAAGGATATTTCTTATATACTCTTCAAGCGCTTTCGAAAAATTGATCGTATCATGAAGAAGAACCGTATTGACAACGGCTGAAAAATCCAGACGGCTGAAAAATCCTTGACATCGAGGTCTAAGTATAATAAATTTTATAAGCAGGCTGATAGTTATAGATTTAGACTTTTTTTGATCAAGGCAGATGAGTGGACTGACGCAATGAATCTATAAGAAAAAGCGATAGCAAATGAGAGGGAAATCAATTAATTTGTTCAAGGAAGGGGAATGAACAAGGCAGCAGAGGTAATTATTAATCTCCTCGTCACCGTTGCATTCATTGCGTTCATATACTTCGGCTTGTATAGTCCGAGAATTACAGAAGCGGCATCGATGGGGCCGAAAAGTCCCAAAACCGCAGCAGGTGTCTGGACAAACCCAAACAATGCCTTGACGAGTGATACTGCCTACGCAACCTACAATCTCACTGAAGGGGCAAATCTAACACTTTCGAAATATGTATTTACCATTCCTGCCGCTTCAAAAATCGATGGCATTGAAGTATCCGTAAAGGGTTTTGGCAGTAATGCGGCGAACAGGACAATAGCGGTTTCCCTTACAAAAAATGGAACTGCCGCAGGTACGGCAAAGACTCAGCTGCTGACTGGTACAGATGCCACCTACACATTAGGAACAGCCTCAGATCTATGGGGAGCCACGTGGCTGAACACCGAGATAAACTCTGAGACTTTTGGTGTTATGCTTAGAGACCCCGATGCCACGGCAAGTGGTTTCAACATTGATCATGTATCTGTAACCGTTACCTATACTCCAAATGAGCCAATGATGCACAACTCTGCCAGCATTGGCTCTGGAAAGTGGGGAGCAGACGGCTGGGGTATTGCAGGCGGCAAATATGGTGAGTTTGTATGCGAGACCTGCCACACCAGGAATACGCCAAACATTAAGAGGGTGAATACATCCGTGGCTGCACCTGATCCGGCTCCTTCAAACTTCCCGGGAACCGGTCAGGCAATAGTTTTTAACATTACAAGCAATGGCGCGTCTGATTTCGGTGATGACTCTTCAGCACATGCTACCTCAACCAAAATCTGCGAGGTCTGTCATACGTATGACGCAGGCTCTGCAAATGGAGTTAAATACCACGCTTACGATATGTCAGCAGACTTAGCAGATAGGACCCATAACAACAATACGGATTGCATGACCTGCCACTGGCATGCACAGGGCTTCAAGCCATCCTGTAGAGTATGCCACGGGTTCCCTCCCATTGACTCTGAGACAATGGTATCAAACCCGTCGTCAACAGGATCTGCTACTGCAGGTGCACATGCCAAACATGCGTCATCTTCCGGGATGAGCTATTCCTGCGACACGTGTCACTTCAGCGGCATGCCGGCAACTCCCATCAACGGCAATAACAGGATACAGATCGGCTTTAATGTTTTCGGCACAGGCGGGGGCTCGTATGACGGTCAAGCCCTCATAAACGGTTTTGTCTATGAAGGGAAAAACAGCACAACCATAACCACAGGCGGATCAAAGACCTGCTCAGGTATCTACTGCCATGGCTCGACCATGACATCCAACAACGGAACTAATTTGACTCCGGTGTGGGACAACCCTGCAACGGCTGCATGCGGAACCTGCCATGGCGCTACTGCGGCAAATCCACCACTCAGGGGCAGCCACAGGACACATACGATGAATGATACCTGGTGGCATGCTCCCAATACCGACCCTCCCTTTAACAATTACATCTACGGCAGGAACATTGCATGCACGGTATGTCACAACAATTACCCGTCCAGTCATGTAAATGGAAAAACCGACTGGTCCTTCGATGTTTCAACGTATCCAATGCTTTCCGGAGCTGAATACATGGGAGGTTCAAGCGGTTCATCGAATCCTGTTCCGGTCACCTACGGCCAATGTGCCAATCTGTACTGCCACAGCATTGTCCAGACGAGCACTGGAGGGCCGCTGACAGGTCTCGCCGGGGAATATAAAGCGCCGACCTGGGGCAATCTGGATGAAGGCACATGCGGTACGTGCCATTACGCTGATGCCGGACATTCATACTGGGCAGATAAAGGCATGAGTGCTATTGAGATAAGCTCAGGAAGCCATACAAAACATCTCGATAACCTTACGTATACTGTAGGCGGGGGATCAAAGGGGCCGGGCAGGTGTGCTGCCTGCCATAACTATGTCGGATCAGACAACCTTCTGGGCTGCGCATCAGTCTGTCACAATAGCGGCAACCTTCATGTCAACTATCAGATTGATGTGAAGTTTCCGCCGACAAAGTACGGCAGCAGCGCTTCTTATACCGGCACGCCCGATCCGGGCAATGGCTATGGAAACTGCTCAAATACCTACTGCCACGGCAATGGGACATCTGTATCGACCAGCACAATCCCGGGCAGCTCTTCACCAGACTGGGGTGCTGCCGGGCCGCTCGCCTGCAACTCATGCCATGCTTACCCGCCTGCTTATTCAAATGGTTCTCCAAAGGCAAACAGCCATGTCAGGCATGGTCATATATCATGCGAAAAATGTCATTGGGCAACGACACAGGCGAGCAGTACGATAAACGACTATTCGAGGCATGTAAATCAACAGTATGATATCGGCAACAGTACAGGCACCATCACATATACTTTTAGTATGGGGGGAGGATCCTGCAGCGGGACATTCGCCTGTCATGGCAATGCGACCTGGGGAACTTCAATCACGCCGCCAAACTACGCAAACTGTCTTTCCTGCCATAAGACAGCAATGGGCAGCAGAAGGCAGATCGTCGATAGTAACGGTGACGGTTCAGGGAGCGGCGGAGATTTTAAAAAGATCTCACATCACCACTATCCGGCCAGCGGTACGATTACCAACGCCGACTGCCAGGTATGCCACGACACATCCCTTCACCCGGGTGGAAACATCCGGCTGAAGAATGCGGATACAGGAGAAGTATATATATACAGCGCGGCCAGTCCTTCAACGGCTGAGGACCACTGCCTGAGTTGCCATGACGCCGATGGGGCCGGCGGCAACATGATTCCCTTCTCTGACGGGAAGGTCCTCGGTCAAACCACCTATCGAAGCAGTATTGATATAAAGAGCAACTGGGACAAAAATTACGGACACCGGCAAAAGGGTCTTACATGCCTTGGCGATGGCACTCCGAATACAGGATGCCACGTTAGTGGACACGGCTCGGACTATAAGGGGCTCTTGAGCAAAAACCTGACTCTCCCCAATCCATCTACCGCATATTATAGTGCAGCGGACGAAGGTTCGTATGATATCTGCTTCAATTGCCATCAAAACTATCCCCGGGTGACAAAGGAAGCCATTTTAGGATACAGGCTCGGCGGTAATTATGACTTAAACGGTGAGGGTCCGCCGCCCTACAACCTTCCGAATATCCTGACATTATTCAGGGACAGGAATGGACAAGGCACCGGAAATCCCTATGACAACCCTCTTTTCTGGACGAACTTATATACCAATCTCCATTACTTTCACGTGCAAAGTGGTGGGTGGTCTTACAGGGGAGCAACAAGCTCATCCATGAACTGCATAGCCTGCCATAACGTTCATGGTTCGAATACAGCGTCAGGATGGACTTACGATGAGATGCAGTATAATCGTTATACGGGCACAGGCAGTGACCAATACGGAACTATGGACGCCGCAACCTATACGATTCTCAATAATTATCCGACTAATTGCACTTTCAACTGTCATAGCCTGCAAGGGAAAACGCATAATTGGTTTGAGCCGCCAGGGGAGTAAGTCGTGGCGTCAGCTATCATTAGACGCTCTTCCACCGTCTGTGGATCCAAAGCCAGTCTGAAGGATATTTTTTTATATACTCTTCAACCGCTTTCGAAAAATTGATCGTATCATGAAGAAGAGCCGTATCGCTGTTTTCATCCGCGACCAGGGGGATCTCCTCCTGGATCTCGATAATATGCCCTGTCTCCGTCCTCCTGATGAAAAGCGGCACAACTGCAGCTCCGGTCTTGCGCGCAATAAGGGCCGGGGTTTTCATGGCATAGGCATTCGCACCAAGAAAATGAATAATAATACCCTCGGATTTCAGCACGCTCTGATCCATAAGCATGGCAACCGCTTCCTTCTTTTTCAGTGACGACAGTATATGCCTGAGCGCACCCTGCTTATAGATGATATGATTGCCGTATTTCTCCCTCGTCCGCTCGATCAGCCTGTTGAGGTATGCATTATTCTGCTTCCGGGCGATGATGCTCGCGCCGCCAAGGGTCATGGAAAGGTACACGGCCATCAGTTCCCAGTTGCCGCAGTGACCCGTGATGCAGATGACACCATTACCCCGGCTCATTGCCTTCGCGAAGTTTTCGGCGCCTCTCAACTCCACAGTCCTGAATATACTATCTCCCATGCCGTAGTATATCTTGACAACCTCAATGACGAGTCTGCCGAGATTTCTGAAATTCCTGCGTATGACTGCTCCCGGATCTTCGGTGAGCAGTAAGGCACCGCGCTCCACGGCACCGGCAAGATTGTCAAGAGCGATATTCCTTCTGCTCCTCCAGAACATGTACAGCAGAAGACCAAGGGCATCGCCGACGCGCAGGGCAAACCTGAGCGGCAGGACTGCAAAGGGGAATGTGACCAAAACAAGCAGACTGAACAACAAGAACTGACGGAGCCTCTTCATTTCCCGTTTTCTTCTTTCTCCTTTTCTTTCTGGTCGTCCTTCTTGTCCCGCTCCTTAAAAGCTTGTGCGATCTCTTCGAACCGTTTCATGACAAGGCTGCTGAGCGTTCCCTCTGGCCACGTCCCATCATCGTTCAGTTCTCCTGTCACCATGCCGGTAAAGAGCTCAAGTCCCTCCTCCACGCGGCTGATGGCATAGATGCTGAACTTGCCGTCCTTGACTGCATCAACCACCTCTTTTTTGAGCATGAGGTTATGCATATTTTTTTGCGGCATGACCACACCATGGGTTCCGTCAAGACCACGCACTCTGCAGAGATCAAAGAAACCCTCAATCTTCTCATTAACCCCTCCGATCGGCTGCACATCGCCATGCTGGTCCATGGAACCGGTGATCGCAAGATTCTGTTTCAGCGGAACACCCGACAAGCTGCTCAGGATGACATACAGTTCGGCACAGGATGCACTGTCACCCTCGACCATATCATACAGCTGTTCAAACGTTATGGAGGCAGAAAAGCTTATCGGCTTTTTCCCGGCATAGGTGCTGTGGATATAGTTGCTGATGATCAGGATCGCCTTTTCATGGATCTTGCCGCTCATCTTTGTTTCACGCTCGATATTGACCACGCCGGCCTTGCCGGTAAAGGTCTTTGCCGTTATCCTCGAAGGTTTGCCGAACATATAGTCGCCCATGTCCAGGACAGCAAGCCCGTTGATCTGTCCGATCGTTTCTCCCTTCGTATCTACGATGATAGATCCCTCGACGATCATTTCCTGAATGCGGTCCTCGATCCTGCTGTTCCGGTACACCTTTTCCTGAAGCGCCTTCTCCACATGAGCGTTCTGAACTACCGGACTGCCTGCCTTCTTTGCCCAGTAGTTCGCTTCCCTGATAAGGTCCGTCACCTCGCTGAACTGTGATGACAGTTTCTTCTGGTGGCCCGCAAGACGGGCGCCGTACTCAACGATCTTGGAAACACCGGACCGGTCAAAAGCAAGGGTTTTTTCCTTTTTCGCTGTACTTGCAATAAAGGCAGCGTATTTCTGGACCGTCTCTGTGCTGCTGTCCATTCTGCTGTCAAAGTCTGCCTTCACCTTGAAAAGTTCCCGATATTCGTCATCTGCGTTATGAAGAAGATAATACAGATAAGGAGTCCCGACAAGGATGACCTTAACCCTGAGGGGGATAGCCTCAGGCCGCAGCGTCGTGGTTGAGATCATCCGGTACTGCTCCCAAATGTCCTCAATACGGACTTCACCATTGCGAATCGCACGCTTCAGGGCATCATAGGAGAACATGTTGCGGAGCAGATCAAGTGCATTGATCACGATATAACCGCCATTCGCCTTATGCAGAGATCCGGCCTTGATCATCGAGAAGTCCGTCGACGCAACGCCAAACTGGAACTTGTATTCAAGTCTGCCTAACAGGTTGAAATAGGTCGGATTGCTTTCATAGATACAGGGCGCACCCGTGGTCTCCGCATGGTTGACCAGCACATTTACTGCATAGCGGGTAAAGGTCGGTTCATTCTTCTGCATGCGCATGAACGGCAGAGGCGGCGCCTGCTCCTCCTGCCCCTTGAAATCATCAAGATGCTCCAGGATGTCCTCGGTCATCTCGGCCAGGTACGTGTATATCTTTTCGTGGGACTGGTATTTATGCTTCAGGTCATCGGTCAGATGACCTACGACAGAAAGCGCTGCCTCACGTTCAAGTTTGGCAAGGAGGACCTTGAGATTCTTCTCTGCGTCACGCACTTCCCGCACAACATCGTTCAATTTTTCCTGAAGTGTCTTGCCGATCTCGTCGATCTTCGTCTTGATCGATTCCTCAAGGGCTTCATATTCCTCTTCTGTTAAAGGCTCCCCGCTCTTCTTGATCGGAACGATCATGAGGCCGCTCACGCTCTTGCGGATCGAAAAACCCTTGGCCTTTGCATCTTCATCAAGCGCAGAGAAATATTCCTTCTGCTTCTGCTGAAATCCCTCTATGATCTGGGACTTCTGCTTTTCATATTCCTTGGATTCGAAGATCTTCGGGATCTCGACCCTTAGCGTCTTGACCAGCTCTTCCATATCCTTATGAAACAGGGATGCCATCCCGGGGGCAAGAGAAATGGCAAGAGGGACATCTGTATCCTTGAAGTTATATACATAGCACCAGTCAGAGGGCACAGGTTCATCAGCAGCCTTTTTGCTGAGAAAGGACTTGATGGTCGTCATCTTGCCTGTGCCGTTTTCGCCGAGCATAAAGATGTTGAACCCGCTGTTTTCAAGGTTCAGGCCGAAGTCAATCGCCCGCAGCGCCCGTTCCTGCCCGATCGTCTCAATCGCCTCAGGCAGTTCGTCCGTGGTATTGAATGCAAAAACAGAAGGGTCACAGCAATGGTAGAGTTCTTCGATGCTGAGCGGTCTTAACATGCAGTCCTCCAATGAAGAATCCTGCAATGCGTTTGCAGGCGATAGCTTTTTTTAGTATGCAGTATGCGAATAGTTTCAATGCTGCCGAAGACAGGGGAAAAAGTTTATTTTTTCCGTGAGGCGATCTTGTTCAAAGCGTTGATGTACGCCTTGGCAGCGGCAACGATAATGTCCGTGTCAGCACCCTGGCCCCGTGCATTCTTCCCGTTCTCTTCAAGGGTAACGACCACTTCTCCCAAGGCATCAGTGCCGCCGGTGATCCCCTTTACTTCGAACTTCAGAAGATTGCTCTTGGTCTTTGTCATGCCGGCGATCGCCTTGTACGTTGCATCCACTGGACCGTCGCCCCTGGCCGTCTTCTGGACAGACCTGCCCCTGATCTTCATCTTGATCGTAGACTTCGGAACCACTCCCATGCCGCTCGCCACCTTCAGGTCCATCAGCCTGAACACCGCCGGGATCTTCGAGAACTCCTCAGTCACCAGGGTTTCTATGTCCTCGTCAAAGATCTCCTTCTTCTGATCTGCCAGATG
The DNA here is from genome assembly GCA_016214855.1 of Nitrospirota bacterium. Lineage (NCBI taxonomy): Bacteria > Pseudomonadati > Nitrospirota > Nitrospirota bacterium. The sequence goes on from JACRMT010000010.1 coordinate 52,255, forward strand.
CTTGAACTTTACAAAAGCATTCTCGATCTCTTCGGGCGCCAGGTCATAGCCGAGTTCCTGAAGACGGGTTTTGAAGGCGTGACGTCCTGAATGTTTGCCGAGGATCAGTTCGGTCTCCTTGAGACCGATATCCTCAGGCCGCATGATCTCATAGGTCATCTTTTCCTTGAGCAGCCCGTCCTGATGAATGCCTGACTCATGGGCAAAGGCATTCGCGCCGACGATCGCCTTGTTCGGCTGAACATGCATGCCGGTAATCCTCGTCAGGAGTCTGCTCGTCCGGATGATCTCTTTTGTATTGATATTCGTGGTCGCCTTATAAAAATCCTTCCGTGTGGCAAGGTTCATCACCACCTCTTCCATGGAACAGTTCCCGGCACGCTCGCCGATGCCGTTGATCGTGCATTCAACCTGCCCTGCGCCGTTACGAATAGCGGCAAGCGAGTTGGCAACGGCAAGACCAAGGTCATTGTGGCAGTGGACTGCTATGACAGCACTGCTGCCGATCTTCTCCTTGATCGCCCTGATCATGGCGCCGAACTCTGAGGGCGTGGTGTACCCGACCGTATCCGGGATATTCACGGTCGAAGCACCTGCCCGGATCACTGCCTGAACAACCTCGATAAGATAGGGAAGCTCGGTGCGCGTTGCGTCCATAGGAGAAAACTCAACATCTTCTGCAAGACTCCTTGCAAACGCTACCATGGCAACGGAACGTTTAAGCGCTTCTTCGCGACTCACCCGAAACTGATATTTAAGGTGTATGTCTGAGGTCGAGTGAAACGTATGGATGCGGTGCCTTGGTGCATCTTTGATCGCTTCCCAGGCCCTTCTGATATCCTCCTCTTTTGCGCGGGCAAGCCCGGCAATTATAGTGCCATGCACTTCATTTGCAATACGTTTGACTGCTGCGAAGTCGCCGGGGGAGGCTATGGGAAACCCTGCCTCAATGACATCCACGCCGAGTTTAACCAACTGCTTTGCCATCGAAATCTTCTCATCAACATTCATCGAACAGCCGGGCGACTGCTCGCCGTCGCGCAAGGTCGTGTCGAATATCCTTATCGTTCTCATCATTGCACCCCTGTTGCTCCTGGCGGCTGTTCCTGCTGCTGTCTCTGCTTCCTGACCAGGAGTATAATATTTTCTATTATACCCCAAATAAGATATGCCATCGCAAAAACAAAAATGGCAGTGGACGGATGGATCAGCATCACAAACAGGATCATTACAAAGACAATAAGCATCCAGAAGGGCTTCTTTTCTTTGAAGTCGACTTCCTTTAACCCATGGTATCTGAGTGTGCTGACCATCAGCAGGGCAAGAAAGATCGTAAGAAAGGGGTACATAACGGATTTACCCGGTATACCTTCCCAGTGCACATAATAAAAAATGACCACGGAGGAGAGGATGGATGCAGCTCCGGGGATCGGCATTCCCTTAAAGGCCTTTGACCCTGAACTGCCGGTCTGGACATTGAAGCGTGCCAGCCGGAGCGCGCCGCAGGCAACGAACAGGAAGGCTGCCGCCCAGCCGAGCCTGCCAAAAGGCATAAGCGCCCACTTGTACATCATGACCGAAGGCGCAACGCCAAATGCAACGAGGTCTGAGAGCGAGTCCAACTCGACGCCGAATCGTGTCGTCGTATTTGTCAGACGCGCGATCCAGCCATCAAGGCCGTCAAAAATATTCGCAAGCAGTATTGCCCAGGCAGCATGGAGAAAATTGCCGTTGATTGCAGACATGATGGCATAAAAACCGCAGAACATGCCGCAGAGCGTCAGCGTGTTCGGAAGGAGATAAACTCCCTTCTTCGGCTGCTTTTCGCCATGCTGTTTGTGTCCGGCTTCCATATTCCTACCCCCCTGAGATCCGGCCCAGGACCGTCTCTCCTGCCCTGACCATATCCCCCATCCTGACCGTTATTACCGCATCCTTCGGAAGATAGATATCGACCCTTGAACTGAACTTTATCAGGCCATAGCGCTCTCCTGCCTGCAGTGCATCTCCCTCGCTTTTTCTGCAGACAGCCCTGCGGGCGACAAAACCGGCAACCTGCCTCAGCAGGAGATCTCCGTACCGCGTTTCAAATACCATGTCGATATGCTCGTTCTGCATCGAAGCCTCGTCCTTATAGGCAGCGAGAAATTTCCCCTTTACATGCCGGACGGTCTTTACCCTGCCATCGCAGGGGACGCGGTTCACATGCACATTAAACGGTGACATGAATATGCTTATCTGCCTGACATCTTTATGCAGATGCTCAGCTTCGAGAATATCCCTGATAACGATGATCTTTCCGTCAGCAGGTGCAACAAAGATATTCTTTCCTTCAGGTACCTTCCGTTCAGGATCCCTGAAGAAGTAGAACATGAACACGGTCAGCAGAAGGGAGATCAAAGCAACGCCGCCTCCCCCGATCCAGAACACGATCCCGGACAGGGCTGCAAAAAAGGTAATGAACGGATAGCCTTCGGGAGCGAATTTCATTTCATTAAAAGGCCGTGACTAAGGCTGTGGATTTCCTTTCCTCAACCTTAGCCTTGACCTGAATCTGTGTTATGCCTTGCTCTTATCGACCAGCTTACCCTTCTTGAGCCAGGGCATCATGGCGCGGAGCTTGCCGCCTACCTCTTCGATCTGGTGCTGCTCGCCTTTCCGGGTAAGGGCATTGAAGGTAGGCTTGTTCGCCTTGCATTCAAGCATCCATTCCTTTGCAAAAACGCCGTCCTGGATCTCGGTAAGGATCTTCTTCATCTCTCTCTTTGTTTCCTCAGTGACCACTCTCGGCCCCCGGGTAAGGTCGCCATACTGGGCCGTATTGCTGATCGAGTACCGCATATTGGATATGCCGCCCTCGTAGATCAGATCAACAATAAGCTTGACCTCATGCAGGCACTCAAAATATGCCATTTCAGGGGCATAGCCTGCCTCGACCAGTGTCTCAAAACCTGCCTGGATGAGAGAGGTGACACCGCCGCAGAGTACAGCCTGCTCACCGAAAAGATCTGTTTCTGTCTCTTCCTTGAAGGTCGTTTCAATGATGCCGGCCCTGCCGCCACCATTGGCTGACGCATATGCCAGAGCAATGCTCTTGGTGTTCTTGGACGGGTCCTGATGGATTGCGATGAGGCAGGGAACGCCGCTACCCCTGGAATATTCAGCCCTGACGAGATGGCCCGGCCCCTTCGGAGCAGCCATGAACACATTCACATGCGCAGGCGGCACGATCTGACCGAAGTGGATGTTGAACCCATGTGCAAAGGCAAGGTACACGCCCTTCTTCATATTCGGCGCGATTTCGCAATTATATATATCTGCCTGATATTCATCAGGAAGCAGGATCATGATCACATCAGCGATCTTTGCTGCATCTGCAGGAGTCATGACCTTGAAGCCGGCTGCCTTGGCCTTGTCCCAGCTTGAGCCCTTCCTCACGCCGATAGTCACATCCATGCCGCTTTCCTTGAGATTGTTCGCATGAGCATGCCCCTGGCTGCCATATCCCATGATCACGATCTTCTTTTTCTTCAGCACTCCCAGATTCGCATCTTTATCGTAATAAACTTTTATCATACTTCCTCCTTACGGTTGTTTTTTAGTGTGATTGAGAAGCAATATTATAGAATAAATACCCGGATTTTTCTATTTGCCGAATTGCTTTGGTATCTGTATCTTCAGTTCTGAGATCTTTTTTTTCAGGAGAGGATGAACTTTTTCGGGTGCGATCTCCCTAAGAGGTATCAGCACGAAATCTCTTTCATGCAGATGGGCATGAGGAATTTTCAGCTCAGCCGAGTCAATGATCCTGTCGTCATAAAAGAGGATATCAAGGTCAATAACGCGCGGACCCCAGTGCTCCATTGTCTCTCTGCCCATCGCTCTTTCAATATCTTTCAAAAGCAGGAGAAGTGCTTCAGGGCTGAGGTCAGTCACCGCTTCGATCGCAAGATTAATGAACTGCGGCTGGTCAGTCACTCCCCAGGGCGCAGTCTCGATCATAGATGACTGCTTCAAAACAGCGACGCCGTGCTGCTCAAGCCGTCTGATCGCCTCAAGGCAGTTTTCCTGTCTATTGCCGAGATTGGAGCCTATGCCGATATGGACCGTGGACATAAAGATAGAATTCAGGAGTCAGAATGAAAAAGACAAGAGGTAGAGGATAAAGATAGTATCCCTTCAGTTACAGGTGGTAGCCCCTCCTTAGCAAGGAGGGGTTGGGGAGGTTTTGGCAGATATTCCAATACCCCACCTAACCTCCCCTTGGAAAGGGGAGGAATTTTTAACCCTATAACTGGACTCTTATACAAAAATGCTCGATTTTCTCAATCTTACAGCGCCTTCCCTATCCTCTCGACCGCTTCCTTCATGCGAACAGAGGGGACGGTCAACGCAAATCTGATATAGCCTTCCCCGGGAGCGCCGAAGCCGTTGCCCGGCGTGCCTAACACTCCTGCCTTGTCGAGCAGGTGCGCAACAAAAGATGAGGAGTCATATCCTGCAGGAACTTTGGTCCAGAGGTAAAAGGATGCCTTGGGCTTGATAACTTCCATGCCAAAGTCCTTGAGACCGGCATAAAGCACATCTCTTCTTTCCTGATATGTGCCCCTGATCTCGGCAAGGATACTGTCATCTGTCTCGAGTGCAGCTATGGAAGCCTCCTGCACTGCCTGGAATACGCCTGAATCAAGGTTTGATTTGATCTTGCCAAGGCCCGCGATCACATCCTTATGGCCGACCGCAAAGCCAATCCTCCAACCGGTCATGTTGTAGGTCTTCGAAAGAGAATGCATCTCAATGCCGACTTCCTTTGCCCCGTCAACCTCCATAAAACTCATCGGCTTTTCATTGTCATAGTAGATCTCGCTGTATGCCGCATCATGGCAGACAATGATGTTATTGTTGCCGGCAAGTTCGATCACCTCTTCATAGAACGACTTCGGCGCACAGGCAGAGGTCGGGTTATTCGGGTAGTTGATGTACATCAGCCGAGTCCTTTTAAGGATATCCACGGGAATTGATTTGAGATCAGGCAGAAAATTGTTCTTTTCGACAAGGGGCATCATATAGCTTTCCCCGCCGGCAAAAAGGGTCCCGACAGGGTACACCGGATAGCCCGGCGACGGGACAAGCACCACATCCCCCGGCTCCACAAAGGCAAGAGGAATATGACCGATACCCTCCTTTGATCCGATCAGGGAGAGCACTTCTGTTTTTGCATCGAGGTCAACATTGAAGCGGCTTTTGTACCATGCAGCAACAGCCTGGCGAAAGGAGAGCATCCCTTCGTATGAAGGATACCGGTGATGTTCAGGATTCTCGACCGCTTTCTTCATGGCATCCACAATATGCTTTGGTGTAGGGATGTCAGGGTCGCCGATGCTGAGATCTATAAGGTCAACACCCTTAGCCCTTGCCTCCTGCTTCATCTTGTCTATGGTCGCAAAAAGATAGGGGGGGAGATTTTTCACTCGTGATGCAAGCTCAACAGTAATGCTCGGTTTCAAGGGTCCCTCCGGTATATATAAAGTCTGATTTTTCGGTATAAGATTATAGCAGAAACCGGCGTACAAGTGATGTATAGTGGCCTTGGCCAACTATCTTGGGGAAACAAGCGCTAAGCATGAAATATACGACATGTAAATAAGCAGGTCTATTCCGACAGTCCCTAATATATCAAAGAAACCACCTAACATTTCTTTAAATCCACCACAAGTTGAGGCTCAATCAATGCCTGCACGAGCAACTTTTTGATAGCCTTGATGAGAAAATATCATACATGAAAGCATCTATGGTCAATACAATGTCAGTAATGTTAGATGCAAATTGCAAATTATTGCCTCGTATTTACTTTTCATTGTTCTACGTTAGCGTTAGTATCCCCTTAAAAAAGCTGGGGGCTACCTATCCTCGACCACCCGATTACCGGGTTTCTATTTTTCTCTATTTTCGAGTTCTGCATCTATAGTTTGCGGGTTGCGCGCGCAATGAAAGAGCCCGAATACAATAATCTGCTCGTTTTCTATCGAAAAGTAGATAGCAAAGGGAAATCTTCTAAGCAGACGACGCCGAAAGTCTTGATACACTTTTGGATAAAGCAGGGGATTCAATGGAATTTCATTAACATAGGCATAGAACATACGAAGGAAATCTTCACCGAGACCTCTATAGATTTTGTTTCATACCACATATAACCGTTGATTAGATCCTCTTCAATTTCAGGAAGAAACCGCAGGGTATATGTCATTTCCTTGATTCTATTCTTATCCTAAGTTCATCCAAAGATAAAAGGGCTCCCGGATAAGATTTGTACCTTGCAAACCTTCTATTCAGTTCTTTTATATGACTCTGGGGGGCAGGGATGGCAGATTCTTCAGCAGATATACTATCCCATAGATCCTCGATCAGAAGAATTTTTTCTGCTACACCCAATTTTTCAATTTGTGGAATGTCTATTACTCGCATAGCTTTCCTCCTTATTGATAAGAGATTTAATAATAACATTTTTGCCCTCATTTCTCCCCTTAGCAATAATCCCCCATCCGTAGATAGATGAGTGGAGCAGATTACCTGCTCCTGCGCTGAAACTGCATCGAAGCTCTGCCTGTCATAAATTTTTGGAGGAGCTCCAGAAAAAACGACTTTAAAGAAGCAGAATTTTGAATGAAGCATCTGAAGGTCGCGACACATATTAGCCAAGCAGAAAATTAAAATCAGCCCTTGTCACGAAGAAGCCTTTCTTCCCTGACCCTGATTCATCCATCACCGCCTTGTAGAGTTCGAGCTTCTTTTTTTTGAGCGCCATCATCTTTTCCTCTATGGTATGACGCATCAGGATACGGGTGATGGTGACATTCTTCTTCTGGCCTATGCGGTGAGCCCTGTCAGATGCCTGGTTTTCCACAGCAGGGTTCCACCACGGATCGAGATGAAATACATACGAAGCCCTGGTAAGGTTCAGCCCCTGTCCCCCTGCCTTCAGGCTCAGGAGGAAGACTGACGGGCCGTCTCCATTTTGGAAAGATTCGATCAGCTTTTTTCTTTTCTTCACCTGCGTCGAGCCGTCGAGCCTCAAAAAATCTATCTTATGTTTCACAAGATCCTGCTCAAGAACATCCAGAAAGGACGTGAACTGCGAAAAGACCAGTGCGCTGTGATTCTCTTCCACAAGTTCTCTGAGACTTTCGATCAAAAATACGATCTTCGGGGATGGCTCCTTTATCTCAGGGGAGAGGAGTTGCGGTGACACGCAGAGCTGCCTGAGCTTCAGTATGGCGGTCAGGGCAATGATCTGGGCCTGCTGTCCGGTCTTTGTGCGGTAAGCCTCATCAATGGTCTGTCTGACCTGTGCGACGGTCCTCTTATAGAGCGCCTTCTGTTTTTCGGTGAGATCGAGATAGATATCGGTCTCTGTCTTGGGCGGCAGCTCTTTCAGTATCTTCTCCTTGGTCCTTCTAAGCACAAACGGCCTCGTCCGCATTATGATCCTGTTGAGCGAAGGAGAAACCTCCTGCCTGATCAGCGGTCTGAATTCCTCATATTCGCCAAGCAGTCCGGGGACGGCAAGGTCAACGATCGAAAAGTATTCTCCTATATGATTTTCAACCGGTGTTCCGGTCATGGCGAGCTTGAAATTCCCCTTTAACTGTCTCACCGCTCCGGTAACATCGGCATATATATTCTTGATCGCCTGGGCCTCGTCAAAGATAATGACATCGAATTTGATCTCCTTGAGCTTTTCGATATCCCTCCTCACAAGGCCATAGGTGGTAAGCACAACATCAAAGCCCTCAAAGGAGGTGTTCCGTTCCTTGCCTGTGTAAAAGACAATCTTGAGGCCGGGGTAGAACCTTGATATTTCATTCTCCCAGTTAAAGAGAAGGCTTGGCGGCAATACAACGAGATGAGGATATTGCTCATCTCGTCCCCTGCAGCTGATACGCCCTTCCCTGATGCCTCCAAGCAGGCTTATGGCCTGAACCGTCTTTCCGAGCCCCATGTCGTCTGCCAGGCAGGCACCGAACCTGTTTTCATAAAGGAAGGCAAGCCATGTATATCCGGTCTTCTGATAGGCCCTCAGTTTTGCCTTCAGCCCTGACGGCAGGGGACGGGCATCAATCTTATCGAAAGTGGTGAGGCGGTTGATGATCTCTTCATCTTCCTGGGGAAGCCTGATCCTTACACCGTTGTTCCTGAGCATGATCCAGTCCAGGATACGGAGACGCGGCACCTGCACCACTTCCCTGCGGCCTCCTTTCTTTTTCCCGTCTGTCTTACAGAAGTCGGAGATCATGGACAGCACCCTCTGGGAATTTGCATCAAGGATCCGGATGCAGCCGTCCTGTTCACTCATCCCCCGGCCTGCAAGTATCTTCTGCCACGTTTTCTCGTCGATCAATTTTCCGTCGCACCGTATCTCAGGCCTGATCTCGAACCAGTCAAGGTTTGAGGGTCTTGCAGCATCGAAGGCAAAATCCCATGAGGTTGTCTTTACCGGCTTCTGTTCATAATAAAGCTCAATCTCCTGCTCTTTTAACCGCTCATACAGGAGGGGCAGGTTCCTGCTCATTTCTTCCGCCGAAACGATCATAAGGTCGTGCTGCTGCATATCCTTGAAGATCTCCCAGCCAAATATCTCATAGGCGATTCTGTAAAGGGAGAGCTCTCTCTTTTTATTCAGATCAACGGACAGCCATCTATTGTTCTGAAGAAGCAGCTGCCGCTCGTCATGGCTGAAGATGGCGAGATGCGCCTTCAGGACTTCTCGTGCCTCCCTTTTTATACGGTAACGTCGAAAGTCCCCATTGGCCAAAGCCTTCTTAATGACACTATCGGCGCCTGTTTTTGCCTCTTCCATGAGCATGTCGAAGAATGCCTGGCAGAGCACCTTTCTCCTCTTATGAATGCGCAGTTTAGAAGAAAAGCCGCTTCTTGTGGAGGTCAGCATCCTGAAGAGCTTAAAGGTAGGGGATGCCGGCATACTCTCAATGATACATTCGGCCCGCAAGGTGAATAAATCTGCTTCCGGAACCTGGCTGATCATCATCCGGTATGAGGGAACAGACTTCAAAACCTTGGCAGGTCTGCCTTCTGTCTTCAGAATGAGGCCAAGGGGTACATCTCCTTCAGAAGAGGAAAATATGAGTTGAGACATCCGGAACATCCCGACCGGGAGGGGAAAAGAGGTATTGTCATAATCCGGTGCTCCCTCGTATGCGTCAGAGGTATGCAAAATGTCGTTTGCTTCATTCCAGAACTGCCAGCCGCGCCTGTCATTGATAAGACTGAATGTTCCGGCATCAAGGTCAAAAATATAATCACCGGAAATACCTGTCGCTCCGATCTCTCTGTCCTCATGCATGCTGAGCTTGCTGATTTCCACGTGTTCGGGGTACGCGTCAAACAAGGTGCATGTCCTGTACTGCTTGACGTCCTCGAACTGTATACCTGTTTCTCCGCTTTCAGTTTTAAGGATGATCGAATGTTTATTGCCGTATCGACGAAGAAACTGCTCAAAATCAAGCAGCCTGCCCCTATACAGGTACGACGGCAGGGGATGCACAAACTGTCTCAGTTCATGGGGACAGGTATGGTGGTATTGCCGTAATCTCCTGTCATCAAGCCTGATATATATCTCGTTTATCTGTTTCCCTTTGTTGATGATAAGGGAATACCCTCTGACTTTAGGGGCAGGCTCTTCAGTCTTGTCGTTGTTCATGACAGTATCATCAGCAGGTAATTGGTCATCGAAGAGTTCCCTGAGAAGGCCTTGCCTGCGAAATTCATCTCTATTGATGATTTTGAATGCAGTAGGATCGAGCAGGTTCTTGATCGTGAGCAAACTGCATATGACATGTTTACAGTTGGAATGAAAGGACCATGCCGGGCAGCCACAGCCAAAGGAAAGATGACTGCCTGAGGCCTTAAGCGCGACCTGATAGGTCTTTGTCCCTTTTACGGTTGCTATAATCGCGGATTGGTCGGGTGTCCATTCAACTTCGAGCAGCTTGCCCTGCCTGTAATAGTCAAAGCCCCTTACCACATATTGCTTGGGGGCAACCGAGTAGATATCTCCCGGGGAGAAGGCCTGCAGAAGCCCTAAGAGTTCAGCCTTTGTCGAATCAGACATCAGGTATTGTAGCAGATGAAATTTACTGACGGGAAATTCAGAAATTAATGCTGGAGCCCTAGGATTGACAAAACAGCTGGTTTGTATTTTAATGAGAGCAGACAACCAGGGGGAATTTCAGAGATACCACACATGGCAAAAGAACAATGGGAAACATACTTCGACGCGGTCAAAAAAGAAGACTGGAAAACCGCAAAAAATATCCTTCAGCTCATCTCGAAGCAGGAAAAGCACAACCCGCAAACATTCGTAAAGATCGGTGACGTCTGCCAGCGGACAGGCGATAAAACTGAGGCGATAGCCGCATACACCCATGCAGCACAGCTCCTCCGCATGCAGGGCTTTGCCCAGAAAGCACTTGCAACGTATAAGATAGCCCTGAGGCTCGACCCCCACAATCCCGAGATCATCCAGCGTGCCGAGATGCTGATGGACGAGTTCGAGGCCGCCAAGACAGCGCCTCACATACCGATCCAGACCTCCTCATCCATAGAAGCGTCGGGGGCAGTTGAAGAATTGCCTCTCATTTCCGAGGAAACAGTACCTGCAGTCGTTGAAGTTCCCGAGACCTCCGACTGGCTCGAAAGGACTGCTGTTTCGCCGGATACGGCAGAAGACAAAATAATTACTTCTGACATACTTCCCCCGGACATGACAGACATGTTGGAAAGCACCTCACTGACAACAGAACCTCCCCGGCCACAGGAAGACCTTCCCCCGCAGGTTCAGGAGCCTGCGACCCCTGAACCGGGCCCATCTGTTGAGGCAATACCGTTTCATACGCTCGGCTCGCAGCAGGCAGAGTCGCCTGCTCCGGAGCAGACCGAAGTTCCTGACGAAAGCGGGGATTGGCTTGAGTCTGCATACGAAGCGCTGGATACAAAAATGTTCAGACCTGGGGCCGGAAAACCCTCGGGGGAACAGACTTCCCGTGATGATGAGGCCATTAATCTCATCTACGGCCAGAAGCCTGCCGTATCGAATGAGGATATCACCGAGGCCATGAAAGAGCTGCTCACGCCCCTCTCAGAACGCCGGGAGAGATGCATACCGGAGATTTTTCGGGACCTGCCTGAAGAAAAAGTCATCAGCTTCATGAATGACCTGACCGTCAGGAAATATCAGGACAAGCAGCATGTTATAGAAGAAGGCGATTCCGGTGACTCCATGTTCATTATCCGGTCCGGCAGAACACGGGTCGTCGCGCATATGCTCGGCAGGGAACTGGAGCTTGCCGTGCTCGGCGAGGGCGATATCTTCGGTGAGGTCGGCTTTCTGACCGGCAGACCACGGACCGCTGCGGTGATCGCGGACGGAGCGGTCGAGGTGCATGAGATCAGCAGGCTGGACATCGAAAAGCTGATCGAGTCAAATCCTGAGATCATTGCCAAAATCGAAGACTTTTACGAAACGCGCGTCAGGGATACTATCAGAAAAATAAAAAGCTGATCTGTTTTTACGTCACCCCTTCTGCCCTGCCGTTTCCCTCGGTGCGTTCTTTCTGGTAATATTCCCTGTGTTCTTTCAGCAGATCATTAATGGCCTGACGCTTGGCAGTGTTTATGCCCTCATTGCCCTTGGATATACCATGGTCTATGGCATCCTTGAACTGATCAATTTTGCGCATGGCGAGATCTATATGCTCGGCGCCTACCTCGGCATCATCATCCTCGGCTTTTTTACCGCGATCGGCTTGACCGCATACAGCATGCCCTTGACACTCGTGCTCACCTTCATACTCACAGTCTTCTTCTGTGCATCCTACGGTTTTACCATGGAGAAAGTGGCATATAAGCCTCTCAGGCGGGCCCCGAAGCTCAGCCCGCTGATCAGCGCAATCGGCGTTTCGATCTTCCTTCAGAACTACGTAATGATCACCCAGGGCGCCACAGATAAGGTATTCCCTTCAGTCCTGGGTAATGCAGGCTTCACCGTTGCAGCGACTCAGGTCAGTTATATGCAGGCTGCCATAATCAGTATCTCCGGTCTGATCATGCTGCTCCTTCACGCCTTTATCAGCAGGACAAAGACCGGCAAGGCAATGCGTGCTGTTGCCCAGGACAAGAACATGGCAGCTCTCGTCGGTATCAATACAGACAACATCATATCGATCACGTTCATCATCGGTTCAGGTCTGGCAGCCGTGGCAGGCATGATGGTTTCCGTTTACTACGGACTGGTGAACTATTCGATCGGTTATTCTGCCGGCATCAAGGCCTTCACTGCAGCTGTTTTAGGCGGTATCGGCAATATTCCGGGCGCCATGTTCGGCGGGATCCTTCTTGGCCTGATCGAGAGTCTCGGCGCAGCCTATATTTCGAGCGAGTACAAAGATGCCTATGCCTTCATCATCCTGATCATTATCCTTCTGGTCAAGCCTGCAGGGCTTCTCGGAAAGGCATCTGAAGAGAAGATATGAACAATGCCTTCATAAAGACACTGCTCAGGGCAGGCGGCATAAGCCTCTGGTCAGCCCTGCTTTTCCTGCCTTTCAAGGGTCTTCAGGCCGCAGGCGTACTATGCATCCTTATGTTTCTTGCCCTCCTGGTCGTGACCATGGCATCCAGGCTGTCAGACCCTTTTTCCCGGGCAGCAGAAATTGTCCGGAAGAATGTTGCGGGGCTCATGCCCGGAGATCCACGCTATCTTCTGCTTCTGATCCTTCCGGCACTGACCGTGCCGTTCTTCTCCCGGAACTACGTCCTTGATGTTGCGGTCCTCGCGGGCATTTATATGATCCTTGCCTTGGCACTCAATGTCGTCGTCGGCTTCACCGGCCTTCTGAATCTCGGGTTCGTGGCATACTATGCGATCGGCGCATACAGTTTCGCGCTGCTGAATACCAGGCTCGGCCTCGGCTTCTGGTCAGCACTGCCCCTGTCCGTGGTGATCACTACGGCAGCCGGTTTTTTATTTGCCGCGCCTGCGCTCAGACTGAAGGGGGACTACCTTGCGCTGGTTACACTCGGCTTTGGTGAGATCGTGCGGATAACGCTCAACAACTGGGACAGCTTCACCAAAGGGCCGAACGGTATCAGCGGCATTGCAGCACCTTTTTTCTTCGGTACGTCCCTTGCGCCGCTTTCATCCTTTTACTATCTTGTCCTCTTCTTTGTTGTCCTTTCGGTCATTGTCATCAGAAGAGTCCACGCCTCAAAAATAGGCAGGGCCTGGATCGCCTTGCGCGAGGATGAGATCGCAGCATCTGCCATGGGCATCAGGATTACACGGTATAAGCTTTATTCTGTTTCCTTCGGTGCGTTCTGGGCAGGTCTTGCAGGCTGTCTTTTTGCAGCAAAGATGCAGTTCATCTCACCTGAAAGCTTCACTTTCATGGAGTCAGTGCTGATCCTGAGCATGGTCATTCTCGGCGGGCTTGGGAGCATTGCAGGCGTCATCGTCGGCGCAGTCATCCTTGTTGCTCTTCCCGAGGCGCTGAGAGATATCCAGATGTACCGCATGCTCGCTCTCGGTGCCGGTGTTGTGCTCCTGATGATCTTCAGACCTCAGGGGCTTTTCGGAGGACACAGTGCTCCTCGAAGTTAGGGCAGTCTCGAAACGCTTCGGCGGCATCAGGGCCGTTGAAGATGTCACTTTTTCCGTTAAACAGGGCATGATCCTGAGTATTATCGGCCCGAACGGCGCGGGCAAGACCACACTTTTCAACTGTCTGACCGGGTTCATGAGGCCGACCAAAGGGAGCATCATCTTTTCGGACAATACTATTTCAAACCTTTCAGCGGACAGGATCAGCCGTCTCGGCATCTCCCGCACGTTTCAGAACATCAGGCTTTTTAAGGCCATGTCCGTGATCGAGAACGTCATGGTGGCGCAGCATGCAAAGATAAGATCAGGCCTGCTGCCGATCATTGCGCATGCGCCGTCGTTTCTTCATGAAGAAGCATCCGTTCGCCAGACAGCCTTTGAATATCTTGCGTTTCTCGGCCTTGAAGCATTCGCTGATCAGGCAGCAGGAAACCTTCCTTACGGGGCGCAGCGCCGGCTGGAGATAGCCCGGGCAATGGCGTCAGAACCTCAGCTCATTCTTCTGGACGAGCCGACAGCAGGCATGAACCCCCTCGAAACTGATGAGATGATGGCAACGATCAGGAAGATGCAGGAGATGGGCAAAACGATCATTCTCATCGAGCATGATATGAAGTTTGTGATGGGCATATCGGACAGGATCATCGTGCTGGACCACGGGGTAAAGATCGCAGAAGGCAGCCCGCATGAAGTAAAGAATAACCCCCTGGTCATCGAGGCATATCTCGGCAAGGAACTGCACTGACTGCCATGCTGAGACTTGAAAATATCCATGCCGGATATGGGCCGGTCAAAGCGCTCAAGGGTATTGATATGGAAGTCAACCGGGGAGAGATCGTTTCACTTATCGGGAGCAATGGCGCCGGAAAATCCACCTGCCTCATGACCATATCGGGCATTCTCAAATCCAGGTCCGGCACTATCCTGCTGGGAGATACGGACATTGCAGGACTGCCGCCTCACAGGATCGTTCAGATGGGCGTCAGTCAGGTGCCTGAGGGCAGGAGGATATTTCCCCGGCTGACCGTTTTCGAAAATCTCCAGATGGGCGCATTCCTCGGCCGGGGAGATTTCAGAGCATCCCTTGAAAAGATCTGCCGGCTCTTTCCGATCCTCGATGAACGTAAGGATCAGCCCGGCGGCACCCTGAGCGGAGGAGAACAGCAGATGCTTGCTATCGGAAGGGCGCTCATGTCAAATCCTGACATCCTCCTGCTTGACGAGCCCTCGCTCGGTCTCGCACCGATCATGGTGAGCAAGATCTTCAAGACCATACAGGAGATCAGCAGCGAAGGAATAACGATCCTTCTTGTTGAGCAAAATGCCAGGGCAGCGCTCAAGCTCTCGCACAGAGGCTATGTTCTTGAGAACGGCAGCATCACCCTTGCAGGCAAAAGCTCAGACCTGCTCGTCAATGAAAAAGTGCAGCATGCATATCTGGGAGAGTAAAAAGACAGGTCAAGGCCAAGAGAGAATCAGGCTGAGGTTCAGAATAGAGAAATGCAGAGATGCATTTTTCCCGCCTTAGCCTCAACAATGACCTTGGCTGAGATCTGCTTTTTTTCTGTTATAATGTTCGCATGATCTCACGCGCTCATCTTCTCATATTCGGAAGAGTTCAGGGCGTATTCTACCGTGCGTTCGCGCAGGATCAGGCAATTAAACTCGGGCTGAGCGGATGGGTCAGAAACATGCATGACGGCCGCGTTGAAGCAGTGCTTGAGGGAGAGAAAGAGCATATTGAACGGGCGATCCTTGCCTGTAAAAGAGGGCCTTCCGGAGCCCGCGTGACCGATGTTGCTATCACCTGGGAAGATCCCCGGGGAGAACAGGTATTCGAAATACGGTATTAGACGGGAGGAACAAAAATGGCTGTAATTAGAAAAAAACTCGGTGAGCTTCTCATGGAAGCGGGTCTGATAGATGAGATGCAGCTCAAAGCGGCGCTCTCCCACCAGAAAGAATGGGGAGGCAGACTCGGCGGCGTTCTTATCCGGAAAGGCTTTGTAAATGAATCAGCGATGATATCTGTCATCGAAAATCAGATGGGTATGAAATGCATGCCGCTGGAACGATTCGAAAAACCGTCTGAAGAAGTCATGCGCCTTGTAAAAGAAGATACAGCCAGAAAGTTCGGTATACTGCCACAGAAATTCGACGGCAAAACCCTGATAGCCGCGACCTCAGACCCGACGGACCTTAAGATCCTTGACGATCTCGGATTTCTCCTTGGGGTCCGCGTGAAGCCGGTTCTGGCGCTTGAGTCGGATATCCATACGGCACTCGACCATTTCTATGACCCCATGACCGCTTCCACCACGCTTGAAAGAAAAACACATGTTGTGGACATGACCTTTTCTCCTTCCGGATCACAGTATGAGCTCGTGCAGGATATTCACACGCGGCAAGAACCTGCGCAGGATCAGAAGGAACTCATCGCGGGAGATATTGAGCATGCCGTGGTCGCCAGCATAGTTGACCTGCTTGTCGAAAAGGGTATTTTCACGCGCGATGAGCTTGCAGAGAAGATCAATTTCAGAAATGGATAGCCTGTCCCGGTAATCCCGTGCATTCATGACATATCGCATGAACGCTGACAGACTGAGAAGGATTGAGGTCAAAACCCTTTCTCGGAAAAGATTGTCTGCAGCAGACGCGGAATTTCTCGCGGCGACTTCCGGACAGGACCTCTTCGAACTCTTTGCCGCTGCAAACAGGATACGGGATCATTTTCAGGGAAACCACGTTGATCTCTGCTCTATCATAAATGCAAAATCAGGGAAATGCCCTGAGGACTGTTCATACTGTGCCCAGTCAGCAGGAAGCAGGGCTCAGGTAACAGCTTACCCGCTTCTCGACAAAAAACAGGTTCTCGCCAGGGCAGCAGAGGCAAAAAAAGGCGGGGCAAAGAGGTTCTGCATTGTCACCAGCGGCAAGAGGGTCTCCGGCAGAGAGCTCCTGAAGATCGCAGATATGGTGACCGGCGTAAAGAACCTCGGCCTTCTGCCCTGCGCAACGCTCGGACTTCTCACCAGCGATGACCTGAAACTTCTGAAAAAGGCAGGGCTCAAACGCTACCACAACAACCTTGAGACATCCGAGCATTTTTTCCCGAATATATGCACGACCCATTCATACGACGAAAAGAAGGAGACTATCCGCAATGCCCGGGAAGCGGGTCTCTCTGTCTGCTCAGGCGGCATCTTCGGACTTGGCGAGACCTGGAAGGACAGGATAGAAATGGCCTTTGCGCTCCGGGACCTCGGCCCTGATTCCGTGCCGATCAATTTTCTTGCCCCTATCAGGGGGACAGCGCTCAGCAGGCAAAAACCCCTCGAACCGCTGGAAGCCTTGAAGATCATCGGTCTTTATCGCTTTATCCTTCCTGACAAGCAGATACGCGTATGCGGCGGCCGCCTTCAGACCCTCAATGAACTAAACTCCTATATCTTTCTGGCCGGCGCAAGCGGCCTTCTGATCGGCAACTATCTCACAACGCTCGGCAGAGGCTATGAAGATGATCTCAGGTTCATCAGAGATCTCGGGTTCTCGGTCAGATGACTCTTTCCCCCTGCCCGATAATGCGATGACCTCGCCTATGTGGAACATACGTATGAGGGCGTCGAAGCAGGCGGCAAAAAGCAAAGCGCATAGGGCAAAGAGCTGCCTGCCAATCCCGGGCCTCCAGCCCCAAACATCTGAAATCCATATCTCCGGAGCGGAAACGATCTGTTCCAGGGGAGAGATACAAAAGATGGTCCGGGAATATGTTGACCGTGCGATAGCGCATCCGCGCGGAAAGCCGGACAGTATTGTCGTCACCATCGAAAGACTGAATAAGCCCTTGAGGTCCATAACAGCCCTGCCGCTCATGACCGTGAAATGCGGTTCTTCTGCTGGCGCAATAGCCATCATCAACATACTGCTGAGAAGATCAGGCGTTTCAATCGAGGCGATAACCTCAGCACTATCTATCCTGAGGAATAAAGAGTCTATGCGCGGGGCCAGCCTGGTGCGGGCCTCATCAGGCAGACGCGTAGAACCTGACATGCAGCGGGGCGTAAGAGCTTCACGGTTCGGCATTGCAAGGCCAGCAGACAAAGCACTCTCCTCAGGACTTAGTAAACTCAACATCAACACACAGACAGTCAGGGAGGCACTTGTTCTGGCTTCAAAGGTCGCATCGTGCAGGGATATCGTTGCAGAGGTCTGCATATCTGACGACCCTGATTACACAACCGGATATGTTGCATCAGCATCTCTGGGGTATATACGTATTCCCCATATCAAGAAAAAGCGGGACAGAAGGGGCGGCAGGATATTCTTTATCAAGGAAGATGCAGACGTCCAGCCTGTCATGCAGTATCTCGAAAGGACACCTGCCATGATACAACGTATAAAACCATGCTCAGGGGAAAAGACCATCGATGAAATCCTCGATCGTTATCATAAGTAATCCGACAGCGCGCACCTCATCCTTTGAAAAGGTAAAACGGGCAACCGCATATCTGCAGAAAAGAGGTTTTGAAACAAAACTTCTCTTCTCGGAAAGAAGGGGTCACGCCGAGGAGCTTGCCCGCGAGGCTGCAAGAACAGGGCCACGCCTTATTATTGCAGCAGGCGGGGATGGAACCATAAACGAAGTGCTGAACGGCATGGTCATGTCAGATACGCCGCTGGCGATCCTGCCGCTCGGAACGACCAATGTACTGGCCAGGGAACTCTCCATCCCCGACTCTGTCGAAGGGGCCATGGAGCGTGCAATCGACGGACAGGTCAGAACAGCCTGTCTGGGCAGGATCGAGGCTTCTGCTGACCACGCCCCTGTTGTCCGTCATTTCTGCCTCATGGCAGGTGTCGGCTTTGATGCAAAAGCGGTGTATGATGTGAACAGCACACTGAAAAAGGTCTCCGGCGAAGGCGCATACATCTGGAGCGGCATCAGCAATCTCATCCATTATTATCCGACAGAGCTGATCTTCAGCATTGACGGAAAACAGCATACCGGCTACGCAGGGATCATAGGGAAGGCAAGCAGGTATGGCGGCAGCTTTAAAATAACTCCTGACGCCGATATCCTCGATCCGTATTTTTATGTCTGTATCTTCAAAGGCAAGAACCGGGCGGATCTGCTTCGGTATGCAGCAGGTGTCATCAAGGGCTCACATCTGAGACAAAAGGATGTCCTGTATCTCAAGGCCTCATCCATAGCGATCACGGGCAATGCTCATATCCAGATCGACGGGGACCACCTTGGCACAACACCAGCGGCGATCACATCAGTAAAGAATGCTATAACATTGGTCTATTAGCGCTGCCGCACGGCATGGGAATATCTTTACCGGTCAGCCATCGTCTTTATCCGGAAGGTTCTCTCGAAATGATCCCTCCTCCTATCACCACATCGCCATCGTAAAAGACCGCGCTCTGACCGGGAGCAGGCGCCCACTGGGGTTCATCGAACAGGACGGCCGCAGTATTTTCATCTGCCTGAATCGAGGCATTTCTCGCCCCCATCATAGACCTTACCTTCACTGCTGCGGTGAACGAAGATGACTCGGGCCGGAGCAGCCAGTTCAACTCCCTGACACTGATCTGCTGTGCCATGGCCTCCTCGCGCGAACCCGCCTGGATGGTGTTGCTGAGGGGATCGATGCGCGTTACATAATGGGGCTCAAGGGAGGCGATATTGAGCCCTTTTCTCTGGCCGATCGTATAGGAGAAGATGCCTTTGTGCGTTCCGACGATCTTGCCATCCGTTCCTAAAATAGGTCCTGGCTTTATTGTTTCTGGCGCAAGCCTCATGATAAAACCGCTGTAGTCATTATCATCGACAAAACAGATCTCCTGACTTTCAGGTCTGTCTGCCGCCGGAAGATGCAATGATCTGGCTATATTCCTGACCTCTTCCTTGGCGAGGTCACCAAGCGGAAGCAGGAGCCGATCAAGCTGTTCCCTGCTCAACACATAGAGGACATACGATTGATCTTTCTTCAGATCAATCCCCTTCTTTAGGCACTTTGCTGACTGCTGACCGCTGACCGCTGAATAGCTGAGATCTTCCACCCGCGCATAATGTCCTGTTGCGATGAACTCTGCCCCTGCCTCATCCGCAGCCCTGAGAAGATACGGGAACTTTATGTGCTTATTGCAGAGTATGCAGGGATTAGGAGTCATGCCGTTCTTATAAGACTCCACAAAAGGATCGACAACGTTATCAATAAAGGCAGCACGAACGTCTATGGCCCTGTGTTTAATGCCCAATGCTGCTGCTGTGTCTGCAGCACTGTCCCGCGCCTCAAGCGAGCAGCAGACAGCAGGCCCTGAACGTTGTCTCGCCTCGTACAGAACTAAACTGACGCCTTCAACATCATACCCCTGCTGTTTAAGAAGGTATGCAGAAACGCTTGAATCAACGCCTCCGCTCATACCGACAATCACCTTTGCCATGTAGTAGAGTAACACAACAAGGCAGCACATGCTAAAACAGGTGGACCGGCAGATCCGGAAACAATGTGCAAAAAACAGCACCGTTCATTATCACGTCAGTTGAAAACAGGGGCCGAATCCATATATTCTATTCACATGAAAAAATCATCTGACAATATGATCCCGCAAGGATTCTTCTTCTCCGTAACAGAGGCCGCGATCAAGAAACCGGGGCGCAAAGATCTGGCGCTGATCTTCTCCGAGGTTGAATCAGCGATTGCCGGCACCTTTACGACAAACACGGTCAAGGCAGCTCCGGTCCAGCTCTGCATGCAGAAAACAGCATCAGGCAGGGGCCAGGCGATCATGGTCAACAGCGGCAATGCGAATGCCTGCACCGGCAAGCAGGGCATGAAGGATGCCCGTGATATGGCCGCATCAGCCTCAAAGCAGCTTGGCATCAATGTTGACCTGATATATATATGCTCGACCGGCGTCATCGGCACCCCTATGCCGATGCAGAGGATCTTGCCCTCGATCGGTCCGCTGACAGGAGGTCTGGGCAATGCATCTTTTGATGACATTGCAGGGGCGATCATGACGACCGATACCTTCCCCAAGATAACCTCGACACAGATAAAGGTTGAGGGAAAACGGGGGATCATTGCGGGCATCTGCAAGGGTGCGGGCATGATCGCGCCGAATATGGCTACCATGCTCTGCTTCATCCTCACCGATATCGCAGTCGAGAAGAAGACACTTCACGCTGCGTTGAAAAGTGCGGTAGGCAAGTCCTTTAACCGGATCACCATAGACGGCGACACGTCAACCAACGACACAGCTCTGATCATGGCAAATGGGGTGCTCGGCAACAAACCCATTACCAGAAATTCTTCTGAGTTCCCTGCATTCCAGAAAGCGCTCGATGATCTGACCTATGAACTTTCACGGCTTATCGTAAAGGACGGCGAAGGTGCAACTAAACTTGTGGAAGTCGTCGTAAAGAATGCAAAGAAGGAAAAGGATGCACAGCAGGCTGCGATGACAATTGCCAACTCAAGCCTGGTAAAGACCGCCATCTACGGCAATGATGCCAACTGGGGCAGGATCATGGCCGCAGTGGGGTATTCCGGGATCATATTCAATCAGGAAAAGACGGACGTTTATTTCAACAGGGTAAAGGTTGTCAAAAAAGGGATCATGAACAACAAGGACAGGGAAGCGACCGAAGAGATGAAGAAAAAAGAACTGAAGATAACGGTCGATCTCCACGCAGGCAAGGCTTCAGTCAAGATCCTCACCTGCGACCTGACCGAGGACTATATCAGGATCAACGCAGAATACCGGACGTAACCGCAGCAACTCTGAGCGGCCATGAGCACCGATATGATGGCGCTCAGTCCATTTACCATCCGTTTTATTTGACGGCGCCGGCATCTACCTCGGCATAGATCATTCGGGAAATCTCCCTTATGATCCCAGTCTGAATGCCAAAGTCATTTCCCCTTGTCATGATCCCAATAATATATGGGTGCTTCGGATGGTACACAATGCCGAATTCGTGCAGCTGTTTGATCTCTCCCTTCATCCCCTGCACGTTCTCTCCATACTTGGCCGCAATCTCGGTGCCTTGGGGCACCCCTGCAGAAAGACCCTGTGAAAAGTCCTCCATGGTCAGCAGCTGAAGCGCCTTTTCAGACATTTCGCGATTCAAAAATGAAGCATTAAAAAGGATCCGAAAAAATCCCGAGTATCCGTGGACTGACACGGAATTCTCATCATCATTCGGCCTGTTGTCAATATCCATGCCATCCAGCACTGCGCTTAATTCTCTCGGGTTCAAGTCATTATAGAGCACTGCAGTGGCATTGTTATCGGAATAACTTATCATATATCGCAAGAGCTCTTCTATGGTGTAGGGACGGTGCGGTGTAATCGTATGCCGAGGCCTAAAGTTCTGCGTTGTGCTCATGTCTGACTTGCCGTCATATGCAAGTGTTCGCCTGAGAAGATAGGGGTCCCTCTCCGCCCTTTTTAGAATTGCGATCATCACCGGCACCTTCATCATGCTGGCCGGATTAAACTGCATGTCTTCATTAATGCCGAACCATGGGCCATCGTGCAGATCACGATAATAGACCGCAATATCTGTCGCCTGTCTTCTTCTGATCTGATCTCTTACGAAGGACTCGATTTTGTATTTAAACGGGATAGGCTCATTCGAAATATCTACGCCTTCGGGAAGTTCGACGTCGAGGAGAGGATTGGTATAGCGAAAACCCTTCAGAGCAACCCATCGGTGCTTATGGCTGTAATAGCGTTGATTAATGATATGGGAAGCCCACCCCGCGCCGAACATAAGAGCTGCCACGACCAGATAGATTATCGCCTGCCGGTAATTCAAACGTACATTCACTGAACTGGCCAAGCGGGTTCTTACGGTATCTGGAACGTATCAAAGATCGAGAAGGCTGCCTGGACTGCCGGCGAGCTCTCCGGCAGGTCACAGATAGCTTTGCCTGCGAGGTCGTGCTCAAAGACCCCTCTGTCCTGCGGCACAAGGCCGGCAACGGTCAGGCCGAGACTCTCTGCAAAGGCCTTAAGCTCTGCACCTTCTTCACCGGAAACGCGGTTTATAATCAGGGCATACTTCTCAATCTCAAGGTTCAGCTCCTTCACGAGATCAGCTATCCTGCGCGCAGTCTTAATGCCGCGCACCGTGGGGTCGCTCACGATCATAAGCATGTCAACCTTATGGGTCGTCCGTCTGCTCAGATGCTCCATGCCCGCCTCGTTGTCGATCACAACATAGGGATAGGTCTCCGAGAGCTTGTCCGTATATTTCCTGATGATATTGTTCGCAGCGCAGTAGCAGCCAGGCCCCTCAGGCCGTCCCATGACCATCAGGTCAAATCCTTTGGCTTCGATAACTGACTGCTGAACCTGATAGTCGAAAAGCTGTTCCATGGCCATGCCGCCCGGCCGCTCGCCGCCGCTTCTGATCTTTTCAAGTGATTCCTCGCGCAGTGATCCGATCGTCGCATGCACCGGCACACCCAGCGCTTCATTCAGGCAGGCATTGCTGTCGGCATCAACAGCCAGCACCGGCTTTTTTCTTTTCTCGACAATATACCGGACCGTAAGACCGGCAATACTCGTTTTCCCTGTTCCGCCCTTCCCTGCCAATGCTATTACATATGCCATATCAATATCTCCTTCAAGTTCTTTGCAGGGCTTTTTAACGGATTTGCCCGAACCGGCAGCACACGAACAGCAGCGATAACGCTAACGTAACCTCTTAAACCTCTCTCTCACCTCAATCGCTTTGCCGCAGGTATATTCACCCTCCGGACATGGCCCGCTCACACAGCCTGGACCGCTGCCTGAAAAGACCGTCGGGGCAATACTCTTAACCAGCTTCAGCATCTCCACTGCCATTGCCCTGATTTCCCACTGGGCACGGTTGCAGCAGCGCTGCCTGAAAAAGTGCAGAAGCTCACGGGCGTTCATGGTTATCATGATCTTCGTTTCAGCAGCATTCGGCAGCACAAAGCGGGCATCCTGGTTGGCTGCCTCGCCCTTCATGCCTTTTTTATTCAATTTTTTTACGATCTGATTGTACGCCTTCTGGGCCTTAGCCATGCTCTCAATAAAATAGCGTTCAAGATCAGCATCACCCTTAATTGTTGGGGGTATCACATAATCAAATCCGGCCTCTTCGCCCACATACCGCTGCGACTGCTGCGAATAGCTTGCCAGACGATGACGCACAAGCTGATGCGAACATGCACGCGATATACCCTCAACCGCAAAAGTGAATGACGCATGCTCAATAGGACTCATATGACCCATCTTCATGAGCTTCTCAACAAAGCCCTTCTGGTCTTTGGCCGCGGTCTTTTCTTTCAGGGATGCAATGTCCGAGGGACTATAGCAGAGCTTTGCTGCCATGGCAATGGTAGCCTCGGGATTCGGGGTATGACTGAGCAGGATCACCTTTACTGTTATTTCCAAAGCACTCTCCCTGGATACGTTCTCAGTAGCTTCTATTGGGTAGACAGTCTGCAGGTATTTAGGAAGATAGCTTACCTAACAGACTACAGCCTGAACAACCTGCGACGTTACGTTATCTTATGATAGATGTCTTCTTTTATTTAGTCAATTTAAGAATCTTGCAGTATAATGAACTCGTATGTTGAGATCACTAGCAGACAGATTACGGTCTTTTTTTGCAAATCGTGTATAATATTCCTACGTAACGCATGGCAATCGATATATTATTCATCTTCATTTTTCTTATTCTGAACGGTTTTTTTGCTGCATCCGAGATTGCGGTGGTCACATCCCGCAAGTCCTATATAAGGAAACTTGCCGAAAAAGGCAATCGGCGTGCAGCGAAGCTACTCAAACTCCAGGCTGAACCGGACAGGTTTCTTGCAACCGTCCAGATCGGCGTTACCGTTGCCGGCGCACTTGCCTCAACACTCGGCGGTGCTGCTTCAGTCACGACAATTGAACCTCTTATTGCAAGCGTACCGATACCATTCATTGCAAAGGCCGCAGGCGTTATATCGATCGGGTTCGTCGTTATCATTATTTCTTACCTTTCACTCATTTTGGGCGAACTTGTTCCAAAATCGATTGCCCTCAGAAACCCGGAAAAAGTGGGGCTGTTCGTGGCCAGACCCATCGCCTTCATTTCAAAGATCGCGTCGATATTCGTTACAGTCCTGACAACGAGCACCAACATCTTCCTTAGACCTTTCGGCGGAAAGGCTTTTTCCGAGCGTTCGTTCATAAGCGAGGAAGAGATCAAGCTCCTCATTGAAGAGGGCAGGGACCGTGGCATCTTTGAGACTGCAGAGCATGAACTCATCCATAGTGTTTTCAATTTCACGGACATATCGGTCAAAGGCGTTATGGTGCCGGTCGCAAATATGGTCGCATTCAATGTTAATGAACCTCCGGAGAACATTATCAAGACCATCTCTACGGAAAATTTCTCGCGGTATCCGGTCTATGGAAATGATTTTTCAGATATCAAGGGCATTCTCTTCAACAAAGACATTTTTAACGAGATGGCCCAGGGAAGAGAGATCTCCATTGCAAAGATCCTTCACCCTGCAATCTTTGTCCCTGAACCGATGAAGATCAGCGCACTGATGAAAGAGATGCAGAAGAAGCGCCAGCACATGGCAATTGTTGTGGATGAATACGGAGCAGTAACAGGACTGGTCACGATCGAGGATCTCATCGAGGAGATCGTAGGCGAAATTCAGGACGAGTATGATACGGAAACGCCTGTCCTGTCTCTCAGGGACGGGGCAAAACTGATCGATGCGTCCCTCGCCATACGCGACCTGAATGAAGACCACGGTTTTGATATACCGGAGTCAAACGAATACGACACGATCAGCGGCTTTCTTATTTCCCACCTTCAGAGGATCCCTACGGTCGGGGACAGCTATGAGTCAGAGGCCACGAAGTTCACGATCGTGAACATGAAAGGCAGGCGCATTCTGAAGATCAAGGCAGAACAGGTTGCACCACCTGCACAGGCGGAAGACGTTCAACCTCAGGAAGACTGAGCGTCAAAGATATCTCTTATCAAGGTTACCAGCTGCATCGGCGTATAGGGCTTTGTCACAATAGCGGTCATCTGCCCAAGAACGCTCTCATCGACATCGGCAAGACTGTACCCGGTGACCAGAAGGAATTTCACCTGCGGCCGTGCAGCTCTGACCTCCTTGAACAGTTCAATGCCGTTCTTGTTCGGCATCATCATATCGGATATGATGAGATCATATCTTCCGGGCTCGCTTTCAAAGACAGTAAGCGCTTCATCGCCGTCCCGTGCCGTAACCACCACATATCCCAGAGAACGCATGAAGGTTGAAAGAAGATCCCTCAGAACTTCCTCATCTTCAACAATAAGGATCGTCTCCTTGCCGCTTATACGGCTGCCCTCCTGAACAGGCAGTTTTTCGTAAAAAGGTGATTCGTCACCGGATGAGACCTCCTGAGGGACAGGAAGAGAGATGGTAAACGTGGTCCCCTCACCTTTTTTGCTCGAGACCTTCACTGAACCGCCGTGGGCCTGCACAACCGTGTACACGATAGAGAGGCCGAGACCTGTTCCCTTGCCGACCTCTTTGGTCGTAAAGAAGGGATCAAAGATTGTCTGCAGGTGATGCTCATCAATGCCACTACCGGTATCAGTAACTGAAATGCAGACGCACCGGCGCCGACCCATCCGGGATTTTGGCCCGGCCACCGGCTCTTTCATGATGCATGTGCCGGTTTTTATCGTGATCACTCCCCTGCCATGCATCGCATCCCGGGCATTCAAAATGAGGTTCATCATCACCTGGGTGAACTGATTCGTGTCGCAGGGGATCAGAGGAAGATGGTCATGCAGGTCAAGACGGATCTCGATCGATTCTTCCACGATCCTCTTAAAGAAATGTGCCGTCTCGGCAAGAAAGGCGTTCATATTTATTGTTTTGAACTCCATTACCAGCTTATTGCTGAATATCAGCAGCTGCTTGACAAGATCCGCGCCCTTCTGTGACAGGGAGATGATCGATTCGAGTTTGCTGCGGATCTCGGAATCCCGGGGAATGTCGACCAGGCAGATCTCGGAAAAACCCATTACACCGGTCAGGATGTTGTTGAAGTCATGGGCAATGCCTCCCGCAAGTCTCCCGATAGCCTCCATCTTCTGGTTCTCGAACAGGAGCTGCTGCAGCCTCATTTCCTCCGATTCGGCACGCTCCTTTGCCCTGCGGTCCGACCAGATCTCAAGGGATCGCTTAACTCGCGCAGCCAGGCCTGTTATGTTCTTTTTGAGAATATAATCGACCGCTCCCTGCCGGAGACTGTCAACAGCAATCGTCTCATTACCGTCACCGGTTATAAGAATTACGGGAGCATCGACACCCATATCCTTCGCCATCCTGATCGCCTCAATGCCGGTAATATCAGGGAGTGCATAGTCGGCAAGTATTATGTCAGGCGAGAAACCGGCAACCCTTTCCAGGAACTCCTTCCTGTTCCGCGCGACATCATATTCGACATGAAGCCGCGCCTTGCGCATTTCATGGAGCTCGAGTTCGACATCGTCAAGGTTATCTTCAAGGAGAAAGACCCTGATATTCTGCTGGGGCATGCTTCTGTCGCTCATTATTTCGGTGCCTGCTCATTGATCAACAGCCAGTAGAAGCCGATCTGCTTTACCGTGTCGACAAATTGGTCAAAATCAACAGGTTTGCGTATATAACTGTTCACGCCGAGATCATAGCTCTTAAGCACATCGTTGTCCTCCTTCGAAGAGGTAAGCACAACAACAGGAATGAGCTTCAGTTTCCGGTCAGCCTTGATCTTGTTCAGCACCTCAATGCCGTCAACCTTCGGCAGTTTCAGATCTAGCAGTACAAGGTTCGGCAAGACATGATCAGCACCTTCGTATTTTCCCTTATAGAAAAGGTAATCAAGCGCTTCCTGTCCGTCCCGCACCACGGTCACGGGGTTGGCGATGTTATTTTTCTCCAGAGCGAGAAGGGTAAGCTCAACATCATCGGGATTGTCCTCGACCAGCAAAATATTGATGAACCTGTTCAACATCAGTCACCTCCTAAAATGTAGGCAGATCAATAAAGAACGTTGCACCCCTGCCGGGCTCTGACTCTGCCCAGACCCTGCCGTGATGGCGTTCAGCTATTCTCTTTACAATGGAAAGGCCGATCCCTGTGCCTTCATACTCTTCCGGCAGATGAAGGCGCTGAAATATCTGAAATATTTTATCACGGTACTGCATATCAAACCCCAGACCGTTGTCTTTAACAAAAATGAGTTTCCTCTGGCGATCAAAACCGACAATGATCTCTGGATGTTCAATATTCCTCGTGTACTTTAGCGCATTCGAAAGCAGATTTGAAAAAAGGCTCTGCATGAGCACCAGATCGCAGTTGATCTCGGGGAGGTCCTGGATCGTGACAGAGACATTCCGCTTTTCGATTTCGCCGGTAAATTGCTCAATCACACTCTGTATGATCGCTGCAGCAGGCATCTTTCGATAATTGAGTTCGGCCCTGCCTATCTTCGAAAAGGCCAGGATATCGTCTATGAGCATCGACATTCTGTTCGTTCCGTTCCGAACTCTCTTAAGGTAGTGCTTCGCCTTCTCCGGAAGGGAATCAGCGTAATCATCCATCAGGATCTTCGAAAAACCGTCAATATTCCTGAGCGGCGCACGCAGGTCGTGCGAAACGGAATAGGCGAACGACTCAAGCTCCCTGTTGGCATTCGCAAGGTCTGCATTTGATTTATGCAGTGCGTGACTTTTTTCATAGAGATCAATAGCCATATTGTGGAAGGTCTTCTGAAGATCGCCGATCTCGTCATCGCGAGTGATCTCAGCCCTGCCGATAAGGCTGTCGTTCGCTATCCGTTCAGGCAGTTCTGCAATGTCACGGGAAAGGTCACGGATCGGCCTGCTGATCAGCCGCGTGACCAGGATATGGGATATGGCTATGATCGCGAGAACACCGAGGAGGCTGATAACGATATTGCGGTCCCTCAGCTCAGCGATGGCAGAATATTTCGTGTCTATCGGTTTTCTCAGAATGATCGCACCGAGGATCTTCTTTGCAGAGCCATGGCAGCGGAAACACTGCTGGTGATTCTGCATCAGATGGGCATGCATAAAGAACCTTTTTTCATCATGCGTCTCCTCATACATCCTGTCCGGTATGACCCCGGTCTGAAATCCTATGGTCAGGTCCTGAACGATCTCATTATTGAGAAGTTCGCTCTGGAGCGATCTCTCAAGGCTTTTGGCTTCAGACGAGAAAATGATCTTCTGGTCAGTGTCCAATATGAAGAGTTCGATATTGCTGTTCTCTGCCTTGATGTCGAGCAGCTGCTTCTCGATGAGCCGGCCGTTACCGCTTGCCATCGTCTGCCTCATGCCTGAAGCAATGATCGACATGGTCTCTTTGCTGTCAGCCCCAAACTCTTCAAGGATCTCACGAGTAAGGCGATTGTTGGTGAGATAGATAATGACCGCTGTTACAATTGCTACGCAGAGCGAGAGGACAATGAGTATTTTTCTGTCAAGGCTCTTTACAAAGATATTCGGCAAAGGCGCATCCCCCTCAGGACTTTCACGGATTATACCAATAAGATAATGCCAATACAACGCCTATTTGAAGCTCTGTTCTTCCGAGGGAAACGTGCCGTCTTCCACCTCTCTCTTATAATCACGCATTGCAGCAAGTGCCTCTTCCTTGAGTTTCGCATACCGCTTCACGAACTTTGGCACAAAACGGTCAAACAGGCCGAGCAGGTCATGCAGCACCAGCACCTGACCGTCACAATAGGGACCAGCACCAATGCCGATAGTAGGAATGGAAAGGGACTTTGTGATCTCTCGGGCAAGAGAAAGGGGAATACCTTCAAGGACAACGGAAAACGCACCAGAATCTTCGACAATTTTCGCCTCTTCGATCAGCTTCCTGGCGGCGCTCTTTGTCTTCCCCTGCACCTTATATCCGCCCATCCTGTGGATCGACTGGGGCGTAAGGCCGATATGGGCCATTACCGGGATATCTGACCTGGTCATGGCCCTGATCCTGTCAGCGATCTCGGAGCCGCCTTCGATCTTGATCGCGGCAGCTCCCCCTTCCTTGAGAAACCGGCCGGCATTCCTGATCGCATCTTCAACGCCTGACTGGTATGACATGAAAGGCATATCGCCGATGACAAGGGCGTTCTTTACCGCCCGGGAAACCATTTTAGTATGGTAGATCATCTCATCCATGGTCACCGGCAGGGTGTTTTCGAGTCCCTGAACAACGACGCCAAGCGAGTCGCCGACAAGCACCGCATCAAGGCCCGCCTCGTCCGCGATCTGGGCAAACGGATAGTCATATGCGGTCAGCATCGTGATCTTCGCTCCCTCGGCCTTCTTCTTCAGAAAATCCTGCACTGTTATCTTCGGCATCCGCGCCCCCAAATCGTATGGATTTTGTGCATTATACTTATATGGCAGCCTGCAGCCATACTGTCAAGCACCGAACCTTGCCCTACTCAGGCAACTTTGTCTTCATAAACTCGATCAAGGCATCCATTTTCTGCTTCAGCTTTTCGAACCCTTTGAACGTCAGCGACTGGGGGCCGTCAGACAGGGCATGTTCAGGGTCCGGATGGACCTCAACCATAATGCCGTGAGAGCCGACAACTGCAGCGGCAAGCGATAAGGGGCTCACCAGGCTCCTCTTCCCTGTTGCATGGCTTGGATCAAAGATCACCGGCAGATGACAACTCTCAGCCACAAGCGGGATGACCGAAAGATCCGACGTATTTCTCGTGGCAGTCTCAAAGGTCCTGATGCCGCGCTCGCAGAGTATCACATCGGAGTTGCCTTCAAGAAGTATGTATTCGGCAGAGGCAAGCCATTCCTCAACAGTTGCAGACAATCCCCGCTTAAGGATCACCGGCCTTTTGGTTCTTCCAACCTCCCGCAGCAGGTCAAAGTTCTGCATATTGCGGGCACCGATCTGAAGGATATCAGCCTTTGAGGCCGTGTTCTCGACCTGTTCAGGGCTCATTACCTCTGTCGCGATGAGAACGCCGACCTCTTTTCGTACTTCGTCAAGGATCTCTATGCCCACTTCACGCAGTCCCTGGAAGCTGTGCGGGCTTGTACGGGGCTTGTACGCACCGGCACGCAACACGGGAACTCCTACTTTTTTGAGATATCTGGCAGTCTTGAATATCTGCTCCCTGCTTTCTATGGCGCACGGACCTGCGATGAAAAGAAACGGCGATCTCCCGCCGATCTTCACAGCCCTGGAAAGTTTGATGACCGAGTCTGCAGGATGAAAATCCCTGCTCACCAGCTTATACGGCTTGGTCACGTGAATGATCTCCAGAATGCCTTTAAGCGCCCTGATCGGACCATCATCGATCCACGACTGATTGCCGATGATACCGATGGCCGTGCGCTCGGCACCGGGTATGGCAACGGGCTTAAACCCCATATTCCTGATAGTGCTCTTGACCCTCTCGATGTCCTTGTCTGCAGCAGAGTGATGCATTACGATAAGCATGATTGAATCTCCTTCTTATGATGATCTATTCTATGGAAAGGCAGTTCTAAATATCAATGATGCTTATTATTCCTATGGTATAATTGCTGAATGTTTATGAAGCGATTTCCTCTTTTTTTCATGCTTATTGCCGGTCTCGCCATCCTCTCCTGCCCGGTGACTGCAATTGCATCTGCCTCGGAGCAGGAGACCGAGCTTTTCAACAAGGGTTACGAATACCTGTTTTCCTACAAGCCTGATAAGGCAGCCGAAACATTCAGAATGTTCCTTAAAGAATATCCGGAAAGCTCAGCGCGCGATGCTGCCATGTTCTGGCTCGGCAAGACCCTCATCAGCATGAAATCATATAGTGAGGCCGAGCAGACCTTCCAGACCATACAAAAAGAATTTCCTGACAGCCCTTTTCTGGTCTTTATTGGTATCGAAATGGAAGAGATCGTAAGGCTCCGATCGGCCGCACTTAATAAGGACAACAGAGAGGCGTCGTTGCAGCAGAAAGATGGCAATCCCAAAGAAGTAAAGGATGGAAAGAGATCAGGAGAGGCAGACAGAAAGCTGACTCAGCTTCAGACAGATAAAGAAAAGGCTGAAGCGCTCCTTGAAGAGGAACGCAGGGTTAACCGTGAGCGCATGCTCAGGATCACGGACCTGGAATCCGGAGAAGCCCTTTTGAAGAAGCAGAATACTGACCTTGAAGTTCAGGTGCTCCGCCTGGCGGATCTGGAAAAAAACCTGAAAGAAGCAAGGAGCGAAAGAGACCGCCTCAACAGACAGATAGCACGACTCTCCGCGGAGAAAAGTTCCTCAGAAAAAGACACGGTCATTACGACAATGCCGCAGCCCCAGGAGCAGAAGGCTGCTGTCGAGGGAGGAGAGCCCTTGCGCTTCAGACTCGCGCAGCTGGAGCTGCTCAGCGAAGAACAAGGGAAAGAACTTGCCAGGGCCAGAAAAGAGCAGGAGAGACTTGAAAGACTGGTAATGGAGGAAAAGAAACTTGTATCAGAGCTCAAGACCGATCTTGCCCGCTCAAAAGAACGAGAAAAGGGTGATAATACTGCATCATCAGGAAGGGACGCCGAGAAACTGGTCGCAGAGGTCAATACATTCAAAGGTCAGGTGAGCGGGCTGCAGGCTGAAAATAAGAACCTTGGGAACAGGATCGAGGAGATGGAGCTTCAGGCTGAACAGCGGATCCGGGATATGAGGATCCTGAACGCCTATCTTTCCAGGCTGATGTTCCAGAAAAAAGATGCTCCGAAACCGCAGACAGACCCGAAGGCCGGAGAAGAACGGGACAGGCTCAAATCAACACTTGAAGAGGAAAAAAAGCGTTCTGCAGATCTAAGCAATCAGCTTGCGAAACTTAAAGAGCGGCCGGCTCATGCGGAAACAGTACAGGAGAGACCTTCTTCACTGCAGCTTGCTTCTGACGCCCTTGTCAGGATCGGCAGCAGAGACTATCCCCTTGCACAGATCATTGATTATCAGATCACTGCTTCACTCATGCTGAAGAGCATCGGGGCAAGGGATATTGCCTGGAGAACCGGAAATCCGCTCAACGATTTTATATCTGAAGAACTTCTCCTTATGGAGGCAAGAAAGATCAATCTGTCGTCTGACACGAAAAAACAGAAGGAGATGATCGAAAAATACAGGCTCGGCACCGCAGAAGCTGCCTACCTCGAAAAGGTCATGACCATTGCCCGATACCTGGACACACAATATACTGACAGCTCACCAGACAAATGGCTGGAGCTCATATCGGTTGACTACAAGCCCGGGGATGCCGCATCAAAAACGGTCCTGGCAACCGATATTCAGAAGGCCGCCCGGGGAGGAACGTCATTTGAAGAAATTGCAAAGATGTATCCCGAAGGCGTCAGATTCATTCGCCTGAGCATCAAGGAGTTCAGCACAAAGTATAAGGACAAAAGCCAGATCATTCAGAAGCTCAATTTTCTCAATGAAGAAACGGTGGTTATGTGGTCTGAGCTCGGCTATATGCTGATCAAGCCGGTCTCGACCCGAACCCCCTTCAATCCCTTTGAGGAACTTGCATCAGAGAAAAAAGAAAGGCTCACTGCGTTCCTTAAGCAATGGTTTTCTGAGCACACGAAACAGCCTTGATCATCCTTCTTCAACTCAGCGGCGGTATCGCTCCGCTGAGCTGAAGAAAAAATATCTATCGCAGCCTGTCTGCCAACTATTTCAGGCCTGAAATCTCGATCTTTCCAAGGTCAATCCGTGCCTTGGCCAGTCTGCCGAAATACTTCTTCACTTTCAGGAGATTGCCTGCCTTGACCGCCTTGAAGAGGTCGCCCTCAAGTTCGGCGACTTCGAGCCGCTCATAATAGTCCAACATCTCTTTCAGATGTGCCAGAACGATCTTGCCCGTCAGAAGTGGATGGTTGTTGGTAACATTGGCATCCTTGAACCGCACGCCATGCTCAAGCTCCACTTCAAGGCCGCGCCGGAACTCCTGAAGCGGTATGGCCATCTTCTCTGTGTTTACCCGGGACAGTATGATCCTGGCATCTTTTGCAGTGACCTTATCGTCCTTTTTCCGGGTCCAGTCCTCAAGTTTCAGTTCTTTGCATACCCTTTTTACTTCCTCGATCGTAATGTATTGCGGCAGTTTCATGGTTATCCTCCTCCTGTCTGCTGGTATTACCGTTGGTTAATCCTTGAATTTTGCAGCCGTGCGATTATAGGAATGCTCCAGGTCCTTAAGCAGCGAATCAAGCTCTCCGCGCGCCTTCTCCCACTTTTCCTCACCCGACTCTTTCATGGCGTTCAACTTGTTCTTTGCAGATTCGCTCTTTTTTTTGAGGTCATCACCTGCATGGGAGATCTTCTCTTTCGCCTTCAGGCCCCTCTTTTCGACCCTGACATAAAGCCGCTTCAGTTTATCCTCAAAACGGAGCAGTTTCTCCTCAGCCTTTTTCTGATACCGCTCCTTCTTCTGATGAAAAGAGGAATCGGTTGTCTTTGCAGCCTCTCCTGAATCCGTCTTTACCTCTGACGGGGATACGGACTTCTTCTTTTCCGCAGACTGGTCCTGGCCAATACCGGGCGCATGCATAAGACCCAGTGCCATGACAACCGCAATGATCAGCTTCAATTGTCTCACATCCATCTCCTTATCGCTGCTCTTTCTGCTATTTTACCAGTTCATCCCTGATTGTGCGATTTCTATTTTCTGCGGGCCTTGAAAAGTCTGTTATAATTATCCGGCATGACCATGAACGCAATAGAACTGTATAAAAGGCTCCCGAAAAAGAACTGCGGCAGATGCAGCCAGAAGACCTGTATGCCGTTTGCCCTGTCCGTGATCAAGGGTGATGCTGACCTGTCGGAATGTCCCCTGCTGATTGAAAATGAGATCAGGGATTTGAAGGGTTCCATCACTCGCGCAGACTGGCAGGAGGAACTGATCCAGTCACTTCGGCTCAAGATAAAGGATGTTGACCTCTCCGCCATAACCGGTGACCTTGGCGGTGATTATCGTGATGGCAGGCTTTTTATGCATTGCCTTGGCAGGGAATTCGAGATATTCCCCGGGGGCGACATACATGCCCAGAGCCCTATTACACCATGGATCAGGATCCTCCTGCTCCACTACATCAACACCCATGGAAAGGCCGGGCTTTCCGGGAAATGGGTCTCTTTCAGCGAACTTAGAAGCGGGATGGTAAAGGCGTCGTCTTTTTTGCGTGAGGTCGAGGACCCTATAAAGGAACTCTTCGAAAGCAGTCCTGAGCGGGTATCTGCAGCACTTATAAGACTCGGTGCAAAACAGACGGATGATTTCCCGACCCCGAATGCATGGAGCCTTTTTCTTCTGCCGAAAGTGCCGGTCGTGATCCTGTACTGGCCCGGGGAGGATGAGTTCCCTGCAACGGCAAAGATACTCTTCGATCAGACTGCGGACAAATTCCTCGACGTCGAATCTCTTATGTTTCTGCTCGAAGGCTTCGTGAAAAATATAGAACGGGTCCTTTCCCTTGACAACACGCTATGACTGACATAAAATTCTTTCTTTAGAAGCACCGGCCAAAACCATGACAGAGAAAAAGACGACAGGAATCTATTCAACTATTCAGGCGATCTACCTATCTTTTTACTCGAGAGAGCTGTATCAGGACATTGCGAGAAACTGGAAAGGGCTCTGCCTTCCCTATCTCCTGTTTATCCTTATGCTCTTCTGGATACCGGAGAGCATGAACATCCACCGCACCATAGCCGACTTCATCGCCGACGAGGGGCCAGGCTATGTTGAGCAGGTCCCTGAGATAACTATTGCAAAGGGTGAGCTATCGATCAAAGAGGAGATGCCATATACGATCTACGACAAAAAAAATAAGACCCCGTTCGCGATCATTGATACGACGGGAAAGACTGCGTCATTGGACAATTCACCCGCGCATCTGCTCGTAACCAGAAACACGCTCATGATACGGAAGGATGAT
The DNA here is from genome assembly GCA_016214855.1 of Nitrospirota bacterium. NCBI lineage: Bacteria > Pseudomonadati > Nitrospirota > Nitrospirota bacterium. The sequence continues at coordinate 87,939 of JACRMT010000010.1, forward strand.
AAAGAGGTCCGCTCCCTGCCCCTGACCGATATTGGCGACGTGATCGTAACAAGAAAGCTTATCTATACCTGGCTTGAGGTATTCAACAATCTCGTTATTGCTGTGCTTTTCCCCCTTTTGCTGATCATGTCGTATGGATTTCATATCGTGCAGGTGATCCTTCTGTCGTTCCTGGGCGGGAATTTTGCGAAATATTTCAATGTCAACCTTGACTTCAGGGCATTGATGCGGCTCTCTGCCGTTGCCTTCACTCCGCCGCTGCTCCTTGAGGCAGTGCATGCGATTCTCGATATATCATACCCCTACAGTTCAATGATCTCCTTCATCATCGCAGCGGGATATCTTTACTATGCCGTAGGGTCGAACTCAGAAAAGATGCTCAATCCGATCAGCAAAAAATCCTGACACTGCCCTCAGTCACGCGAATACAGAGCCTTCAGGATCAGCACCAGCCAGGGCAGACTGTGCAGCAGAAGGTCAAACCAGTCAAGCGGCCGGACGAGCCTGCCGCGGAAAAGCATGCCCAGCTTTTCAACAAGGTGAGGAGGCCAGTACGGCGCAAGGCCGAGCGTGAGACAGAGAAAAACGACAGCTGTCCAGGGAAGCTTATCAAGCAGGTAATCCATCTGCTGTCCCCCGATCACTTCTTGTCCAGGCTGTATCTTCCCGGGCCGATAAAAAAGAGACCGGCGAACAGGATCCCGTTCTCAATGGCATGAGACGCAACCTGAAGGCCGTCGCCCTTGCCAAGATGCATCGAAACAGCCACTGCCATGGTGATCACAAGAAAAAAACAGGCAGGCCTGAAAAAGAGACCGATGATTAACAGGAGTGCCCCGCCAAACTCTGCGGCTGCTGCCATAAATCCCCAAAAAACCGGTATGGCGCTCACACCGACGTACTGCATGGCGCTGCCGAGCTTTATCCACTTCTCAGGACCGCCCATGATCTTCGGAAACCCGTGATACAGATACATGATACCGATGCCGACCCGAAGAAGCAGGAGTCCGAAGTCAGTGTACTTTGCCAGAAATATCAGTTTCATAAAGACGCCTCCGCAGTGTGCTATTTTATTTCAGTGTAGCACACTGATCATGGCGAAAGAACAGAGGTACTTGCCTGCCGATCAGCGGGACGAGGGAAGCGGGATAAAGCGCGTGAGAAGAGCTGCAGCGATCAGCGCCATGACAAGCGCATTGAGCGCCGCGAAAAGACCGAAGCGGTCAGCCATGAGACCGGTGATCATCACCCCAATGCCGCCGATACCGAGGGCAAAGCCGATCATGATGCCTGAGGCCATGCCGATATGCCTGTGCATGATCTCATGCATCATCACCATCGTAACAGAGAACGAGGCCATGACCGAAAAACCGAAGCAGAAAAGAAATGTCATGGCAACAGGGCCGGTCGTATGGAGAAAGGCATACAATAACGGCGCTGCCAGCAAAAGAGAGATGAGGGTGACCTGCTTTCTGCCGAAGCGGTCAGAAAGGGTTCCGCCGATATACTGCCCTGCAACCCCGGCAAGAAGCATGATCGAAAGCAGAGAGTTCGATTTCAGCACCGAGCTTCCTGCCTGAACGAAATAGCTCGGCAGATAACTCAGGACAGAGAAATAGACCCAGGACCTCAGGACAGCGACCGCGATCAGTATGACCGCAGGCCTGAGATCACTGAGATGGAAAGGATACATCTGCCGAATGCTGCCCATGCCCAGAGACGGAGAGAGCTTCCAGATAAGAGACCCCATTAGGATACCGGGAATAGCCATATAGAACATGCCGCCCTGTCCCAACGATGTGGTGAGTGCACCGATCAGCACAGGACTGATCGCAAATCCGATGTTCCCGCCTATGATAAAAACAGACATGATCCTGCCCCTGGCCCCGGCGGAGAGGCAGGAAACAGCAGATAAGGCATGCGGATGGAACATGGCAGGACCGATGCCGGCAAGGGTTGCAAGGATCAGCAGCATTTCGTAGGTTTTCGCCATACCCATCAATCCGACAAAGACACCTGCCCAGATCAGGCCCAGCGCACTGACCCAGCGTGCCTGGTATCTGTCGATCGCATATCCGAGGAACGGCTGGGAAACAGACGATGTGAGCGTAAAAAAAGTCACGAGCAATCCGGCTGAGGCATACGACAGGCCGGAACTTGCAATAAGCACCGGCAGGAAAGGCGGCAGTGCATTCATGTATATATCATCAACTACATGTCCGGCTGTATACGTAGCAAGGATGCTTCGGTCTGAGAGCTGCGCGTTCATTTACTGTTTTCTCAGGAGCGCAGACCGCGTGAACATATTGGCATGTGTTCCTTCGACACTAAATCCGAGTGATTGGAAGAGTGAGACGGTCGCCCCCATATCCCTGCTGCTCACCTCAACGGAAGGCTCATAAATGGATAGAACTCCGTTGCGCTTTACTGTCCGTGCAATGATCGCAGCCGCCTCTTCCCGGCGTGCTATTTCATGGAAACTGTAATAGAGGAGACAGACATCTGCCAGCTCATGCGCCAGGTCAGCTGAGGCAATATCCTTCAGCACGATCTCGACTGTATCCCCAAACCTCTGCACCCTTTTTCTGAGCTTTCTCACCATGCCCTGCTGCAGTTCAACAGCGATCACTTTTTTCGCCCGCTCTGCAATGGCCTCGGTGAAAAAACCGTTTCCTGCGCCGATTTCAAGCACAACCGATTCGCTGGTTATGCATGACTGATCAAGCACCCTGCTCCTGTCGGTGAATGCCTTTCGCACCGGGTTATAGAGGATAAAGGAAAACCATGAAGGACAGACAAAGGCCATCAGATCAACTCCTTCTGTATGTATGAACGGATGACCGGGTTCGTCATGCAGCCCTGTTCGCTATCGATAAAAACGATATGCGGCTGCAGATAGGTTACGATCAGATATGCCACGGAGCGGTCCGGATACGTTGCATTTGCATGGTCTGTTAAGAATAAAAGCTTTTTATCACAAATGCAATATTACTGCAGAGAAAAAAGGAAACTGCACTGGGCAGCACTACTTCGTGCAGAGCAGATCCCTGGTCATCATGACCATCTCATCGTCTGAACTTTCGATGGCATCACAGACCCTTGCCATATTAATGATAAGATCGCTCTTTTTGACCGGAAGTTTCTTGTCGGCGACTACGCATACCAGTTTCATCAGGCCTATGCTGATAGCCTTGCCATCGCTCTTCTTGAACGACAGGGTCTCCTGCTTCTTCATGTCATCCTTGGAGTAATAGTCTGCAATACGCTTTCTGAAAAGGGTTGAAGCCTGTTCCATCAGCCTGGGCATGTCACGGCAGTCGCATATGACCATAAAATCATGAGTACTCAGCGTGCCCGCAAAGCCGTTCTTGCGCGAGTCAGCAGAGGTTTTCAGAATGGCCGCTGCCCACTGGATAATATCCGCATGTCTGTTCGGGCCGTATTTGATCAGGTATGACTGGATATTCGAGATCCTGACGTAGGCAACAGAGTATTGCGCTATTTTGGGATAGATCTCTTCCAGTTTCCGGAGAATCGCGGATTTATCAGGCAGGCCGGTCAGATAATCAGGCCAGAGATAAGGATTGTTCTGCCGCTTGCGAAGGTCTGCTATATATTTTCTTGCGTCTGAAAGCCCCATCATTCACCCCCGGTATTTCTTTTAAACTTCAGTAGTTAAATACCGCATTTTCAAGCAGCTTGTCAACTTGAAGTTTTATTTATCAGGTAAGAGAGTTATTGAGCACAGACCCAGATTGCACTTGTTGCCCGTTATTTTTCCGTGTCATCCTGAACATCCTTTTCCTGATCCCGCATAAATTCGCTATTCCCCTATTGTTCGTGGATAACAAAAAGGGGCCTTTCGGCCCCTCTGCAAAAAAAAACAATTATGGTTAACTCTGCTATTTCTTCTTTTTCTTATCCTTTATCGCAGCCTGTGCTGCTGCAAACCGCGCGATCGGAACCCTGAAGGGCGAGCAGCTCACATAGTTCAGGCCGATGTTGTGGCAGAACTCTACAGACTTGGGCTCGCCTCCATGCTCGCCGCAGATACCGAGCTTAAGGTCTTTCTTCACCTTTCTCCCCTTTTCCACTGCGATCTTCATAAAGGCACCTACACCGATCTGATCAATAGTGATGAAGGGATCATCCTTAAGTATGCCGTTTTCAACATAGAACGGGAGGAATCTGCCGGCATCGTCACGGGAAAGACCATACACGGTCTGGGTAAGGTCATTGGTGCCGAAGGAATAGAAGTCTGCAACCTCGGCTATCTGATCAGAGGTGACGCATGCTCTCGGCAGCTCGATCATGGTGCCGACCGTGTAAGCGACCTTCACCTTTTTCTCCTTCTTCACCCTTTCCGCGGTATCAACAACAACCTTCTTCATAGCGATAAGCTCGTTCACATGGCCGACAAGCGGGATCATGATCTCAGGAGCAACCTTCACCTTCTGCTTTGCAAGCTCGCATGCAGCCTCCATGATCGCCTGTGCCTGCATCTCATAGATCTCAGGGAAGGTTACACCAAGCCTGCAGCCGCGGTGGCCTAACATCGGATTGAACTCATGAAGCGACTTGTTCTTTGCACTCAGCCTGTCAAACGAGACGCCCATATCATCTGCAAGGTCATGCAGTTCCTTGTCCGTATGGGGAAGGAACTCATGAAGCGGCGGATCAAGAAGTCTGACCGTGACAGGCAACCCTGCCATTGCCTTGAAGATGCCGAGGAAATCGCTCTTCTGGAATGGCAGGAGCTTTGCCAGCGCCTTCTTTCTGCCCTCGATGGCATCAGAGAGGATCATCTCACGGACCGCCTTGATCCTTTCAGCGCCGAAGAACATATGCTCTGTTCTGCAGAGACCAATGCCCTCTGCGCCGAAGCTCAGCGCAGTTAAAGAATCCTCAGGCGTATCCGCGTTTGTCCTGACCTTGAGCGTCCTGTACAGGTCAGCCCATTTCATGAGCTGTTTGTACCACGGATTATGGTCAGGGTCAGCAGGCAGGAGGTCGAGTTTTCCCTCATATACACGGCCCTTCGAGCCGTTCAGGGTGATCCAGTCGCCCTCTTTCAGGACCTTGCCATTAACGTTGATCTCTTTTCTTGCAACATTGATATCAAGGGCTGAACATCCTACGATGCAGCATTTGCCCCAGCCTCTGGCAACAAGTGCTGCGTGGCTGGTCATGCCGCCCTTTGCCGTGAGAATAGCTTCTGCAGCATGCATGCCGTGAACATCCTCAGGAGAGGTTTCGGTCCTGACAAGGATCACATGCTCGCCCTTCTTTGCCCATGCCTCTGCATCGTCAGCAGTCAGAACGATCCTGCCGATCGCACCGCCGGGGCCTGCAGGAAGTCCCTTTGCAAGCTCTGTAGCCTTCTTCTCTGCCACCGGTGCAACACTCGGATGAAGCAGTTCGTCAAGCTGTTCCGGCTTAACCCGCATGATCGCTGTCTCTTTTGATATCTGCTTTTCATTCGCCATCTCGACCGCCATGCGGATCGCTGCCTGGCCATTACGTTTGCCGATGCGGGTCTGGAGCATCCAGAGCCGTCCATCCTCTATCGTAAACTCGATATCCTGCATGTCGCTGTAATGCTTCTCAAGCTTTCTCTGTATCCCGTAGAGCTCCTTATAGAGCTTGGGCATGCTCTCCTCAAGGGAGGAAAGATGTTTGGTGTCTGCTGTCTTGCCGGCCTTGTTGACCGGGTTAGGGGTTCTGATGCCGGCTACGACATCCTCGCCCTGCGCATTCGGCAGCCACTCTCCGAAAAACATATTTTCTCCGGTTGCCGGGTTCCGGGTAAAGGCGACGCCTGTTGCCGAGGTATCACCGGTATTGCCAAAGACCATGGACTGCACATTTACTGCTGTTCCCCAGTCTTCAGGGATCTTCTCGATCTTTCTGTATGAGATAGCTCTCTTGCCCATCCACGACTGGAAGACCGCACCGATGCCGCCCCAGAGCTGGTCCTTCGGGTCATCGGGGAATGGTTTCTTAAGGGTATGCTTTATGATCACCTTGAACTCCTCGCAGAGAAGCTTCAGGTCATCAACGGTGAGGTCCGTATCATTCTTGTAGCCCTTTGACCGTTTCACCGCATCCAGCGCGCTTTCGAGCTTGTGGCGAATGTTATGGCCCTCTTCAGGCTCTATGCCTGCGGCCTTCTCCATCACAACATCGGAATACATCATCATCAGTCTGCGGTATGCGTCATACACAAAGCGGGGATTGTTCGTCTTCTTGATAAGACCGGGAATGGTCTTTGTGGTGAGACCGACATTCAGGACCGTTTCCATCATACCCGGCATCGAACTTCTTGCGCCTGAGCGGACAGAGAGAAGAAGCGGGTTGACCGGATCGCCGAACTTCTTGCCCATGATCTTCTCGACCTTTGCAATTGCGGCATTGGCCTGGCCTTCGAGCTCCTTCGGATATTTACGGTTATTCTTATAATACAAGGTGCAGACCTCGGTCGTGATCGTGAAGCCTGCAGGAACCGGAATACCGAGGTTCACCATCTCTGCAAGGTTAGCACCCTTACCTCCGAGAAGGTTTTTCATCTCAGACTTTCCATCGGCCTTGCCCGCACCGAAAAAATAGACATACTTTTTTGCCGATCTGCTCGCCATGAATACCCTCCAGAGTAATGATTTTAATAGGCTTTATAGACTACATCAGTGCCCGGAAAATTTCAAGATTCATGAGGAGCATTGCAACCAGAGATTCAGGCACTGCAATCATGGCCTTTACTGCCTCTGCCGGCCAAAAATAAATAGAGGTGTCATATCGCTTGTGTCAGAGCACGAAACATGATATAAAGTAGTCAGGAGGCAGTCATGAAAAAGTTACTTCTTTTTTGCTTGCTCCTTTCCGGTCTTTCTTCCTGTGCTCATGTCATTTCTGCTGAAAATCGTGAACATGCCCTCAGTGCCGTTTCACTTAACGAGGTCCGCGCCCATGCTGACCAGTATGCAGAAAAGACCTTCATCTTTGGCGGCATTATCGCTGATGCGTTCAATGCAGAGGACGGCACCGAAATAGAGGTTGTCCAGCTGCCTCTCGACGAGTGGGGATATGTGATATCACACGACAGGTCAGAGGGCAGGTTCATTGTCACAGCAAAGAACCACCTTGACCCGGTCATCTTCAGTAAAGGCAGGGAGATTACCATCTCCGGAGTGCTTACAGGCACAAGAACAGAGAAACTACGCAACAAAGATTATGATTACCCCGTATTCAGGGCAAAGGAGATACACCTGTTGCCCAGGAAAATGCACTATTACTACCCGTATACTGATCATGGATATGAGCCGTTTTACTACCCCTCATATTATCCCGGTTACTGGGGTAGCTATCCCTTCTTCATCCACCCATCACTCCACTTTCGTATTCGCTAGCAGCCCGGAGAAAAAAACAACCAGTACAGAATGCAAAAGGCAGGGCCATGGCCCTGCCTTTTGCATTCTCTTATAGAAATATTCTAGTCAGCCCTGCTTTGCCTTCTCTATGGACTGAAACTCAATGATCTTATGAGACTCCTCATGATGCATCCGCGACCTGCCGTCAAAAACACCGCCCTCGGCAACAACCAGCTTGCCCGTGAAGATCTCTCCAAAAAGCTGGCCCTTATTCTTGATCTCGACGATCTCTTTTGCCTTGATGTTGCCGTCAACCCTGCCGCCGACAACAATACCCCTGGCTGTGATGTCGCCCTTTACATGACACTTTTCGCCAAGCACTACCCAATCAGCCGAAATATTACCTTCGACAATGCCATCGACCCTGAGCGTGCCTTTGGTATCAACATCACCCTTAAAAGTCGAATTGCCGCCGATAAATGACTCAAGCTTCTCAACATTCTTATTGAACACTATGATGTCCTCCCCTCAAGATAGTTCGATGGATTCATCGGCTTGCCTTCTCTCCAGACTTCGTAATGCACATGCGGACCCGTTGAATTGCCGGTTGAACCGATATACCCAATGATATCTCCTCTCTTCACCTTCTGGCCAACTTTAGCGCTGAGCATCTTGTTATGAGCGTAATAGGTAGAGAACCCGAAGCCGTGTTCAAGCGCCACGAGATTACCGCTTCCCCCTGACCAGTCCGCAAAGCTCACTATGCCGTCAGCAGTTGCCCTGACCGGCCTGCCAGGGTCAGCCGCAATGTCAACCCCGGTATGAAACTGGGGTTCACCGCTCCTGGGGTGTTCACGATTACCGAAGCTGGATGTAATGCGTCCCTCAACAGGCCAGCCCCTTGGGGTCGAGACATAAAGGTCACGCTGCTGACTCATATAATCCTTTATTTCTCCAACAGTTGACATTGTTATCTTAATCTGCTGCTTTAACTGTTCCATATCAATTGAGCCGGTATCTGAAGTATCAATATGCTCAAGCACCTTCTCCCTGGATTTAAGCGAGAAGAGCTTCTGAAACTCACCTTCTGCCTTTTTCAGACCGGCCATGGTCGTCTTTATCTCCATGAACTGGGAGGAGTAATAGTTCAGCTTATCCTTCATTCTTTTGTACTCAAATGCATCAATTGCTACGGAGAAGACATAAACAGTGCCGATAAACCAGAGAATGATCGAAACCAGGATGCCGATGGAAGGAACTTTGATGCTGAATGACTTGCGGTCCGTATGCGGGATGAGCATGATCGTTATCGGCGTGAACGCCCTTTTCAGGAAGCTTCTGACCTTATACATAGCGTACCCCCTCTGCTCCTTTTTTCATACTGCCTATGCGATAAGCCATATATCCCGCCTTTTTCAGAAGGGCGATGGTCTTATCTGCCTCCCCCTTGTCAACTACCATGGCAAATCCTATACCCATATTGAACGTGCGCTTCATATCATCATCAGGAACATTGCCGAGCCGCTGCATTACGGAAAAAATAGGCGGCTGAGGCCAGGACTTCTCTTCGACGACTGCGCCGAATCCCTTTGGGAAGACCCTCGGCAGATTGCCCGGGATGCCTCCGCCCGTGATATGGGCCATGCCCTTCACCTTTATCCTGCCCTTAACTGCATGATACGCCTTCACATAGATCCTTGTAGGAGTGAGCAGTTCTTCTCCCAGGGTCCTGCTGCATTCAGGGATGAATTTCTTCACGTTCATCTTTTTATGTTCAAAGAAGATCTTCCGCACCAGCGAATATCCGTTGCTGTGAATGCCGCTCGAAGCGAGGCCTATCACAGCATCTCCGCTCCTTATCTTTGAACCATTAATGATCTTATCCTGATCCACAACCCCGACAGCAAAGCCTGACAGGTCGTACTCGCCCTTGTCATAGAAACCGGGCATCTCTGCTGTCTCTCCGCCGACAAGTGCACAGCCGGACTGCAGACAACCGGCAGTTATGCCCTTGATCACATCTGCGGCCTTCTCAGGCTTCAGCCTGCCGGTTGCGAAGTAATCCAGGAAGAACAGGGGCTCAGCGCCGCTGGTAAGGATATCGTTGACACACATGGCAACAAGGTCAATGCCGACCGTGTCATGCGTGTCAGTCATGAACGCGATCTTGAGCTTCGTGCCGACGCCGTCAGTCCCGCTCACCAGCACCGGCTTCTTGTATTTTTTTATGTCAACCTTGACGAGAGCACCGAAGAGGCCAATGCCGGTCAGGACCTCTGGCCGATAGGTCTTTTTCACCATGGGGCCGATCAGATCGACAAACCTGTCGCCCTCGTCGATATCAACGCCTGCCTTTTTATACGTAATAGTCTGTTTCTTTTTCATAATTGAGCTGCTTCTGTCGGAAGGAAAGATATATGTCTTTAAGTGGTTAATATTTTGCACAAAGGCAGTTCAAAGGGCAAGCTAATTTTCTGTTTTTATATGGTTTTATTTATTTAAAAACTTTTGTTTGTCAAGCAGCAGAATGAAACATAAGATCCGACGTTCTGTGACAACAGAAAAACCTTTTTCAGCCGCAAAACAACCCTCTTGCGTTCAGAAAAATATTAGAAGGCCACAGAAAAATTATCATTAATTGACATCGCCCTGTTGCTATGCAACCATGTACCTATGTGGGATTATACAGACAAGGTCAAAGAGGCTTTTCTCAGGCCGAAGAATGTCGGCGAAATCAAGAACGCTGACGCCATTGGTGAAGTGGGCAGTATTGTCTGCGGGGATGCGCTCAAGCTCTATCTCAGAATAGACAGAGAAACGGAAACGATCCTGGATGCCCGGTTTCAGACCTTTGGCTGTGCAAGCGCCATCGCAAGCTCATCAGCCCTTACCGAACTTATCAAGGGAAAGACCCTCGATGAGGCGCTCTCTGTTACCAATCAGGATATTGCAGATTTTCTCGGCGGCCTGCCTGCCCAGAAGATGCACTGCTCGGTCATGGGACGGGAAGCCCTTGAGGCAGCCATCGCAAACTATCGCGGCGCGCCGTTATTAAAAACCGGCACTGAAAGAGTTGTCTGCAAATGCTTTGATGTTACAGAAGATAAGATCAGGCGCGTAGCAATGGAGAACCATCTCAAAACCGTTGACGAGATCACGAACTTCACCAAGGCGGGAGGCGGTTGCGGCGAGTGCAAGTCTGAAATAGAGAAGATCCTCCTCAGTATCGTCATTCAGGAAAGCAGATGACCACGATATATCTCGACAACAATGCCACAACCAGAACAGCTCCTGAAGTCGTTGAAGCGATGACGCCCTATCTGACCGAGCTCTACGGTAATCCGTCGAGCATGCATACCTTTGGCGGGCAGGTCCGGAAGAAGATCGAGGATGCCCTGGAACAGATCGCGGCGCTCATTAACGCCGAACCTGAAGAGATCCTCTTCACCAGCTGCGGCACTGAAAGCGACAACACTGCCCTCATGAGCGCTGTTGAGACATTCCCTCAGAAAAAACACCTCATTACCACGCGCGTTGAGCATCCTGCTGTGCTTAACTTCTGCCATTATCTCGGGAGAAAAGGATTCAGGACCACCTATCTGCCGGTCAATGCCCTGGGGCAGATCGACCCTGTTGTGCTTGATAATGAGGCCGATGCTGATACGGTCATTGTTTCGATCATGTCTGCCAACAATGAAACCGGCGTCATCTTCCCGGTCGGGACAGTAGCGCCTCGTCTTCATGAGCGGGGAATCCTGTTTCATACCGATGCAGTGCAGGCAGCCGGCAAGATACCTCTTGATGTCAGGAAGATACCGATAGACATGCTCTCTATCTCGGGTCACAAGCTCCACGCACCCAAGGGAGTCGGCGCGCTCTATGTAAGAAAAGGCACGCGCTTTCATCCCTACATGATCGGCGGGCATCAGGAGCACAGCAGGCGGGCAGGTACAGAGAACGTTGCATCCATTATCGGTCTTGGAAAGGCAGCTGAGCTTGCCCGGGCAAATCTTACGGAAGAGATCGCGTATCTCGGCAGACTCCGGGACCGGCTTGAGCAGGGGCTGCTGAGTTCCTGCCCCCATGCACGGGTGAACGGCGATACTGCCAACCGGCTGCCGAATACAACAAATATCAGCTTTGAGTATATCGAAGGCGAGGCCATTCTGCTGAGGCTCAATGAATATGGTATCTGCGCCTCTTCCGGATCTGCCTGCACGTCAGGCTCCCTTGAGCCGTCGCACGTCCTCAGGGCAATGGGCGTGCCTTATACCGCGGTCCATGGCTCGATACGGTTCTCTTTAAGCCGCTACAATTCAGACAGGGATATTGATACCGTTCTTGAGGTGATGCCGAGTATCATCCGGGATCTGCGGGAACTCTCACCCTTTGGCCGGGATAAACGGGTAAGCAGCGGGGGTCAGACTAATGAATAGACCTGGTTCTTCCCTGACCGTTTTGAGACATACAGCGCCGTATCAATACGGCTGATCAATGCATCAACATCGGTCTCTGTGCCATCATAAAAAGCAACACCGATGCTCATCGTGGTTCCGACACTTTTTCCGTCGGGCATTTCGAACTTCGTGTCCTGAACCGAGATGCGGATCCGCTCCGCCAGCTCCTGCGCACCTTTCAGCGATGTCTGGGGAAGGACCAGGAGAAACTCATCACCGCCGTATCTGCCGACCACATCCGATGTCCTGACCGAACCTCTCAGGACATCGGCAATAGTCTTAAGAACCACATCGCCAGCCTTATGTCCATAGGTGTCGTTTATCTCCTTAAAATAATCCAGATCACAGAAAATGAGTGACAGCTCCGCCTTGTATCTCCGCACCCGCTCGATCTCATGCCGGATCCGCTCAAAGATCATTCTCCTGTTCTGCAGTCCGGTCAGGCTGTCTTCTGAAGAAAGCGTCTCGAGTTCCTTTATGAATCGATGACTCTCCTGCTCAGCCCTCTTCCGGGCAGTGATGTTTCTGACATATTCGACCACATGAGTAACGATCCCCTCCCTGCTGACGATCGGATAGGTGTAAATTTCGACCCATTCCTCTGTGCCAAACAATGTCAGGACCTTCTTCTCTTTTGCGGCCGGGTCTCCTGACCTGAATGTCTTGGCAACAATGCAGTCATCGCAGATCGAGTCCCGTTTCCTCGTCACTGCATAGCATTTTTCTTCGATGAGCTCATCCAGCACGATGCCCTTCAGCTCAGAGTAGGCCTGATTTGCCTTGATGATCTTATAGTCCCTGTCCAGGATTATGAAGGGGTCTCTGATGCTGTCAAAGATCGTGCTCAGGAACCGTGCATTCTGTTCGAGCTTTTCTTTTGTCTTCTTCTCCTCTGATATGTCATGAACGATGCAGGTATGTCCCTGATAATTGCCTGCTTCATCCCAGAATGATTTGGCACGGATCTCGATCGGCAGTGTACTGCCATCTTTGCGCATGGCAACGATCTCACTGTTGAATATGCCGGAATCAGGGTTACGGAGCACATTATTCAACACTTCCTGAGACTGCTGCACCATCCCGGGAGGGATGAGATCAAGGCAGGTCTTGCCTATGAGTTCCTGCGGAGCGTAACCATGAAGGTCTGCATAGGCCTCATTTACAAACACATATTGATCATTCTCATCAGTAAGGGCAATACCGTTGTTCGAGTTGGCGACAGCCATTATGAAGTTTTCCTTTTCATGTTCGACCCTCTTGAGGCGGCCAACTAATCGGGACACAAGCAGCCCAAAGACAATGAACGCTATAAAGAAAAAGATCCTGCTATAAAGCTCATGTGGGTTGATATCAGTCAAAAATATTTTGGAAAAAGACTCGCCGGGGGAAAAGATGTAGTCAAGAATAGAGTCTACAAACCAGAGGGATATCCCGCCCATCAGAGACAATAGAATTACCTTATGCTCTACCCTGATCTTCATGAGCTTTATTTTACTTGAAAGGACAGCGTTTTTATAGATAAATCGATAAAAACTACTGAGGGGAAGGCTTTGTCTCTTCGATAGGCGTAACCAGTGGCGGTCCATTTTGATCCGGTCCTGCAGGACTATTTTTCTCAACTTCCTCTAACTCGGGCACCACAATGCCTCGCCTGACCATGATGTTGTATATCAGTCCGGACCGGTTTACCACATAGCGCGAACTGCCCAGCGGATTGAATTTTCTGGGGTTCGGCAGAACAGCAGCCAGCCGGCTCGCCTCTTCGGGGCCAAGCGCAGAGGCGGACTTTCCATAATAGTGACGGGAGGCAGCCTCGATCCCGAATATACCGGCCTCGCTCCACTCTGCCACATTGAGATACAGCTCAAGCAGTCTCTTCTTCGGCAGCGCCCGTTCCATGCGCCATGTGATGATCGCTTCCCTGAACTTTCTCAGAGGGTTTTTAGAGGGCGAGAGATAGAGATTCTTTGCAAGCTGCTGACTTATGGTACTGCCGCCGAGTTTGAACTTCTTCGCCTTGATATCTTTCTCAATAGCCTTCTGCATGGCCTCATAATCAAAGCCCTCATGCTGCCAGAACTTGTCGTCCTCGCCGATCAGCACGGCCTTGATCAGATAGGGGGATATGGCGCCATAGGGCACCCAGACCTGCCTGATCTTATATTTCTTTCCTGCCCGCGCCCATTCCGCCTCCCGGTATTCCATGAAGGCACTTTTTTTCGGGTTCTCTTTACGCAGTCTCGTTACATCCGGATAGACGAAATGGAAGGCAATAAAGGCTGCAAGCAGAAGAACGGAAACGCTGATGACTCTTTTCAGGGCTGATCTCTTCTTTGCCATCGGTCTCCGCCGCTGCCCGCTACTGCTCGTCAGCGTTTGAGAGAAGGTCCGGCGTATCTGCCACGGTCAGGACCTGGACGTTCTTCAGTTTCTTCTCTATGGTCCGGGATTTCTTTGCCGCATCTTCAATCGTATTACTTGCCTCCTGCAGCTTTTTCTGCGTCTTCTCGAGGATATCGCCGAACTTGCCAAATTCCGTCTTTACTGCGCTCAAGAGCGTCCAGACCTCGCTTGAACGTTTTTCTATGGCAAGGGTCCTGAAACCCATCTGAAGACTGTTCAGAATGGCGGCAAGTGTTGTAGGGCCGGTAATAATGACTTTAAATTCCCGCTGGAGTATTTCGATCAGTCCGGTCCTTTTCACCACCTCGGCATACAGTCCTTCAAACGGAAGGAACATGATGCCAAAGTCTGTGGTGCCGGGAGGGTCAAGATACTTGTCCCTGATGTCCCGTGCACATTTCTTTATCGTGGCTTCGAGCTGTTTGGACGCCTCCTCCAAAGTAGCATGATCACCATGATCGTAGGCTTCCAGGAGACTATGATAATTTTCTACCGGAAACTTTGAATCGAGCGGCAGATAGACAACCCCGCCATTGTCATCCTTGCCCGGCAATATGATCGCAAATTCGACATTCTCCCTGCTCCCCTTCTTTGTCGCCACATTCTTTGCATATTGCTCAGGAGCAAGTATCTGCTCCAGGATGCTGCCGAGCTGGAATTCACCAAGGATTCCCCGCGTCTTTACATTCGAAAGGACTTTCTTGAGATCGCCAACGCCAATAGCAAGGCTCTGCATCTCACCAAGCCCCTTATGCACCAGTTCGAGCCGTTCGCTCACCAGCTTGAAGGACTCGCCAAGCCTTTTCTCGAGTGTTGCGTGGAGCTTTTCGTCGACTGTCTGACGCATCTTCTCAAGCTTCTGGGAGTTGTCTTCCTGAAGCGATTTCAGCTTCTCTTCAACCGTCAGACGCATCTTTTCGAGGCGCTGCTCATTTGACTGTGTCAGGGTATTGAGTTGCTGGGTAAAGGTGCCGAACTGTTCATTCTGGAGGCTGGATATCTTCTGCATCTGGTTCAGAAGCGAATCATTAAAACTCTTGAGGGAGTTAATCATCTCCTCCCTCAGGCTGCGCGAAGAGCTGCCTGCCTCTTCCCTGTTCCGGCTAATCTCTTCCTTGACCGTGCGTTCGAGCCTCTCCTGATTCCTTTCAAGGCCATCAATCTTTGTCTTTGCCTGATCCCAGAGCGGTGCTGCGTCCCGCTTCAAAAGCTGAAAGCTCATGACGGCAACTGCAATGATCCCCATGATCGAAACGACAAGGAGGATCTCAATCATTCGTTGACCAGTTCCGTGCGAACCAGGGCAAGGATAGAAGAATGAGGTACAATAACGTATTTCTTGCCCTCAAACTCTATCTCCACTGCAGACTCCCTGAGGAAAATGGCATAATCGCCTTCTGTCGCCTGGAGAGGGATGTATTTGAGATCCTGGCGCTTCTTCGCTACCCAGGGCTCATCAGAAGTATTAGGGTCATGAACAGGGTACCCGGGACCTGCCTTAACGACGTACCCGCCATGCACCTTCTCTTTCTCCTTTACCGTTGCAGGAAGGTAGAGTCCGGCCGATGTCCTTTCCATCTTGTCGTCAAGGTCGATCAGAACCCGGTCGCCGACGAGCACGATATTCTTCCTGGTCTTCATCATCCCTGCTTCAGCCTTTGACATTACGCGCCGAGGATTTCCGTGCCGATACCCTCTTTGGTGAAGATCTCAAGCAGAAGACAGTGCGGGACTCTTCCATCAACAATATGGGTCTTGCCCGCCCCCCCCTGTAGCGCATTGATGCATGCCTGCACCTTCGGCAGCATGCCGCCGGTTATGGTCCCGTCTTTTATCAGTCCCGGGATCTTACTCTTGTTCAGGGTAGATATGACCTTCCCTTTCTTATCGAGCAGCCCTGCAACATCGGTCAGAAGGATCAGTTTCTCTGCCTTAAGGGCCGAAGCGACAGCAGAGGCGACATAATCGGCATTGATATTCAGCGTCTGTCCCTTTGAGCCCACGCCTATGGGAGCGATGACAGGGATAAAGCCGCTCTTTTCGAGTCCGTCGAGGATCGAAGGGTCAATCCTGGTGACCTCACCCACCAGGCCGAGGTCTACGATCTCGCTCACGCCGGTCTCGGGTGTCACTTTCTTGATGATCTTCTTCTGCGCCGTGATCAGACCTCCGTCCTTGCCGCTCAGACCGACCGCCCTGCCGCCATGCCTGTTTATAAGAGAAACGATCTCCTTGTTCACCAAACCGCCGAGGACCATTTCGACAATATCCATGGTCTCCTGATCAGTGACCCGCTGGCCGTGAACAAATGCAGGTTTCTTCCCCATCTTCTCCATGGTAGCCGATATCTTGGGGCCGCCACCGTGAACGATCACGATCCTGATACCGATGAAATTGAGCATGGCAACATCTTTGGCAAAAGATTCCTTCAGTTCGTCTTTTGTCTGTGCAGCGCCGCCGTATTTGATAACAAAGGTCTTGCCGTAAAAATTCCTGATATAGGGCAGCGCATCGATCAGCACTTCTGCCTTCTCTATGATCTCTTTCATCTTTTCTTTCCTTTCTGTTCAGCACAGGGAACGCAGAGCGAAATTTCGTCCCGCTGTATTGCCTTTGGCGCTGCAACCTTTTCGCCGCAGGCTGAGCACCTGATGCTCTCGTAGATCTCCGCCTCAGGCGGCAGCATACTCTTCCCTTTTGTTACAACGAAAAGCTCGTCGTCGCCGGCATCGAGGATCTGGTTTGTTCTCGCCGCTTTGCGTGAATGCACGAAATCAAGCACCTTCTTTGACCTGTCACCTTTTGCATAGAGGTCCCAATGCTTTTTTTCCTCTTTCGTCTCGGCCGGCTTCTCCCAGATGACCGCTATTCTGATGCTCCTGCCTGAAGGCCTCCGGACAAAGGTATAGATATGTTTGCCATAGTCCCTGAAAATAAGATTGCCCTTTCCGAAGGTGCAGCCGGTCATCACCTGAACTGCATCGACGGCACAGGAATTATTCTCAACAATGGCAACGATCTCCTCGTCTTCTGAACGGCTTTTCAGTTCCTTAAGCGCCCTCTGTGATACCCGATAGCCCAGGGCAAGGCCAGGGCAGGAATGTCCGTGAAAATCGATCACATCGTCATAACGTTTCATAGAACGATTTTACACAAAAGAGGGATTGTTTGAACAGGGTTTAACGGTAGAGCTGACAAGCTTCAAAAATCTCCCCTCACCCCTCTTTGTCAACCAACAGTAGGTGCTTTAAGCAAGAGGGGAATCATACCTCCCTTTCGCAACCAGAAGTAGGTGCCTTACGCAAGGGAGGACAGGAGGGATTTTTCAGCTAATGCCTTTATACTTTTAAACTCCGATAAGAGATCAGGTATTGATTGGATCGATAATCTGCAAATTCTTGGGTATAATAACGGATAACGTAAAAAACAGGAGAGCGTTCATGAATAATACCACCAACCGTGGCAGGATAATGATTATAGGGGCAGGAGGTGTGGCGACCGTTGCAGCGCACAAGTGCGCACAGATACCCGACGTATTCAGGGAAATAATGGTTGCAAGCAGGACAGTCTCGAAATGTGAGGCGATCAGAAAAGACATTAAGCAGAGATACGGCAGAGACATTAAAACAGCGCAGGTGGATGCAGACAATGTACCGGAACTGGCTGCTTTGATAGAGATCTATCAGCCTGACCTTGTCCTTAATCTTGCGCTTCCGTATCAGGATCTTCATATTATGGATGCCTGCCTTGAGACGGGTGTGCACTACATAGATACTGCCAATTATGAACCGCTGGATGTGGCCCACTTTGAATACAGCTGGCAATGGGCATATCAGGAGAGATTCAGACAGAAAGGCTTAATGGCAGTGCTCGGCTCCGGGTTTGACCCGGGTGTAACGAATGTCTTTACTGCGTATGCCCAGAAGCATCTCTTTGATGAGATCAATTATCTGGATATATTAGATTGCAATGCAGGAAGCCACGGTCATGCCTTTGCAACGAACTTCAATCCGGAGATAAATATCCGTGAAGTGACGCAGGTTGTTCGTCACTGGGATAACGGGAAATGGATCGAAACGCCTGCGATAATAGAAAAAGAGAGCGTGCATTTCAGCTTTGATTATCCCGTTGCCGGTCCCCAGGACAGCTATCTTCTGTATCATGAGGAACTTGAGTCTCTTGCTCTGAACATACGGGGACTGAAAAAGGCCAGATTCTGGATGACCTTCTCGGAAAATTACCTCAACCATCTCAGGGTGCTCCAGAACGTGGGCATGACCAGGATAGACGAGGTTGAGTATGACGGACGAAAGATCGTGCCGATAAAATTCCTTAAGGCCTTGCTGCCTGAACCCTCATCTCTCGGAACAAAATATACCGGTAAAACCGTCATCGGCAACATCATGACCGGGAAAAGGGATGGGAAGGCCCTTACCCGCTATATCTACAATATCTGCGACCATGAAGAGGCCTTTAAGGAAACCGGAACACAGGCAATCGCTTACACTACCGGCGTCCCTGCAATGATCGGGGCAATGATGGTCCTCACAGGGGTCTGGCAGGGAGCCGGCGTCTACAACGTAGAACAACTGGATCCGGACAAGTTCATGGAGGCATTGAATACCTACGGCCTCCCCTGGCAGATCGTTGAACATGCTGCCATGCCTGATAAGATCTGAAGCTGCCGATGAACACACAAGATGAAGACAGGTTCATCAGGATTGCAAGGGGGCCAATCGAAACCCCGGTGTATCTGTTAGACGAAACTCTCATCGAAAGAAATATGAAGGTCTTGCGCTCTGTGAAAGAGCGCACGGGTTGCAAGGTCTTCCATGCACTAAAAGCATATGCCTCTTTTGCCACCTTCCCGATGATGTCCGGTTATCTTGACGGCGTCTGTGCAAGCGGCCTGCATGAAGCGAGGCTTGGCCATGAAGAATTCAAAAAGGAAGTGCATACATTCAGCGCGGCGTATCGGGATACCGAGTTCAGGACTATCCTGAAGTATTCAGACTCAGTCATATTCAACTCATTCTATCAGCTTCAGAAATTCGGAAAGACTGCAAGGAAGAGCGGCGTCGAAATCGGCCTCAGGATAAATCCGGGTTATTCCGAGGTTGAAACGGAAATATATAACCCCTGCGCTCCCTATTCGAGATTGGGGATAGTGCACTCCCTGTTCAGACAGGAATTCCCCAGGCACAGAGGCATTGTCAACGGCCTGCACTTTCATGCCATGTGCCAGCAGAATGCTGACGTGCTCGAAAGGATCTTGAAATCGTTTGAAAAGCTTTACGGGAAATACATCAGCGGTCTAAGATGGGTGAATTTTGGAGGCGGCCATCACATAACGCGGGATGATTACGACAGAGAACTTCTGATCAGGCTCATAAACGATTTCAAGAATAAGTACGGGGTTCAGGTATATCTCGAACCGGGCGAGGCCAGCGTTCACAATGCAGGCGTGCTGATCTCATCGGTTCTGGATATTGTAAAAAACAGGAAGGATGTCGCGATCATGGATACCTCAGCAGAAACGCATATGCCGGATGTGCTGCTTATGCCTTACAGACCTCTCATACTTGGATCAGGCGATAAGAATGAAAAGGAATACCGATACCGGCTTGCGGGCCCGAGCTGTCTTGCGGGAGATGTTATCGGCGATTACTCCTTTGACAAGCCGCTGCAGCGGGGCGATAAGCTGGTCTTTTCTGACATGGCCCTGTACAGCATCGTGAAGAACACCACGTTTAATGGCATTAACCTGCCTGATATAGCGGTGCTCAGAAAGGGAGGGAGAATAGAAGTGGTCAGAAAGTTTGGATACAGGGATTACCGCAACAGGCAGTCATAATTGCATCCCAGCAAATAAGGCTTGAGACTGGCTATCTTGCCAATAAAGTCGAGTTCCGACAAAGTCAAAATCATTTTCCTTGACCCGAGCTTACTTCTCACAGGAACATCTGATTAACGGCGCCTGTAACGCAATGTCAATAGACAAGGCCAGCACGTAAAGTCTATCTTATACCAGGGCTCCAATTCCCTTGCGGTCAAGAATATTAAGCAGTTTCAACGACGGCCCGCCCGGATGTTTGTCGCCGATCTCCCATTTCTGAACCGTAGAGAGGCTGGTGTTGAGTATGGCTGCCAGCACCGCCTGGCTAATTTTATAACGTTGCCTCATCTTGCGTATCTGCTTAGGGTCGTAGTTGGGCACCGGTTCAAGACAGAGCGCTTCATATGTTTGTAACGCCCTCTTGTCTATAAATCCAAGGTCGTGAAGGTCCTTTGCCGTTTCATGCACTTCTTCAAACAGTCTGTTTTTATGAGTCTTTTGTTTCACGGGTACCCAAACGTCGGGCACAGCCAGGCCGAAATGACACGCTTAACGCTTCGCTAAATTTTACTCCCCAGTCCTGCCACTACTTCATTGACCGACTCATTCAGCGCAGCGCTCAAACCTTTTGCAAGTCCTGCAGAATCCTGCGTATCGAGCTGCACCTTTTTCCGCTGTTCAAAGCGCTGTATTTCTTTGCCCTCAGCAGATAAAAGCACTGCATCGAATGCCAGTTCAGCATACGCGTCATCAACCCTTTCGAATCTCTTAAGGTTGATGGCAAGCACAAATGAGCCTTCAGCGGCAAAATTCGACGCCCTCACGTCCTGATACGCGACTGACAGTGAATCCCTGAAGATCTCTCTGACCATTTCAACAGGAGCGGAATCCCATTTCGCATACCGGGATATATCAAGCTGATAGGGGGAAAGCCTGTGCGCGATATAAGGCTGCGCCAGATACCGGGGCGACTGGACCCTGAGC
This sequence comes from Nitrospirota bacterium, assembly GCA_016214855.1. Lineage (NCBI taxonomy): Bacteria > Pseudomonadati > Nitrospirota > Nitrospirota bacterium. Next base: position 108,983 of record JACRMT010000010.1, read on the forward strand.
GTGATCATCGCCTGCTTTCTGGCCAGAGCCCTGTTCGTATCTGCAGGTATATGCAGACTGTATATCCTCGTCTCAGGCATGGAACATGCAGCCAATAAGATAATACCGAGCAGAACAATACCTCTCCGCAGCATATTACTCACCCTTCCCTTCTTTATAGATGATACTCCAGGGTTTGCTCTTTATCTCGTGGATAAGATCCTGAAGCTCGTCAGTCGTCCGTGTCATGGAATTGAGCAGCGCATCAAGATTCTGTGACTGATGCTCAACTGCCCTGTCAACGGTCTTTGAAGACTTCTCGATGCTCGAAAGCATGCCTTCGGCCTTGTCAAGGGCTTCACGGGCCTTCTTCAGCACCTGTGTAAACTCACCCTTATTGTTCTTCACAAGACCTTCGAGCTCATCAAGCACTCTTGAAAGCCTGTCCGCTGTGGTCCTGATGTCAGCGGTCATTTTATCGATATTGGCCGTTGCCGAAACGATCGCCTTATCGGTATTTTTAAGCAGGGATTCAACCTGCTTTACGTTCTGGGGGCTGAAAACCTTGTTCACGTCTTGGATAAGATTATCGAGTGATTTTGATAGACCTTCGACCTTTGCCATGATGATACCGAAATCAACAACCTCTTCTGACGGTATCACATCGCCGACCTTGATCCGTTCATTGACCGTATCATTGACAGAAAGCAGCAGATAAATATCGCCGACAAATCCGACCTGCGTTACAGACGCCTTGGTGCCCTTGTAGATCGGCTTGCCCTGTTTGATGCCGATCTCGACAACAACGGACTCCCCGGCTCCCTGCGGCTCTTTGACACTGACCACCCTGCCGACCCGCACACCGCCCAACTTGACCTGCGCACCCGGCTCAAGACCTGCAGCATTCTTCACCCTGATATAGTAGGTGTCGAACTTGTCAAGGAACTGTGAGCCGCCGATAAGGATTATCAACGCGGTAAGCAGGAACATGGATACGACGATGATCAGTCCGGCCTTAATCTCTTCTCTCAAAACGCCCCCCTCTTCCATAATTGCCATGCAGTAAAATCATATCGCTTTGCAGGGCTTTGCCGACCGGTGCCCCGGTCATGCATATCCCGCAACTTTCAATCCCCGGCGATCATCCTGAAATAATCTTCCGGCGAGTATTCTTCCTCTTCCCACCTTCTCTCAAGGAACTGTCTGATACGGGGATTATCCGAAGCCTTCAGCTCCTCAAGCGGGCCAAAGAACAGCACCTGGCCCTTGTCGAGCATGATAACATAATCGGCAATTGCAAAAACACTGGGCAGCTCATGGGTCACCACCACGATCGTCATCCGGAAGGCCTTCTGCAGTTTCAGGATCAGATCATCAAGACCTGCAGCAGTGACCGGATCGAGGCCGGCAGAAGGTTCGTCAAAAAAGAGCATCTCCGGATCGAGCGCCAGTGCCCGTGCAAGCCCTGCCCGCTTCTTCATGCCGCCGGAGAGCTGGGATGGATAAAAATGGTCGAAGCCTGAAAGTCCGACCAGATCAAGCTTCATGCGCACCATGATCTGGATCGTGGCATCGTTTATTTTGGTATGCTCACTGATCGGCAGGGCAACGTTTTCAGCAATGGTCATGGAGTTCAGAAGCGCAGCCCCCTGAAACAGCACGCCCATCTTCCTCCTCACCTCATCCATCTCCGGATCGGTCAGGGCAGTAATCTCCCTGCCGCCGATGCTGATGCTGCCCTCAGAAGGCTTGAGCAGACCGATGAGATGTTTCAGAAGCGTGCTCTTGCCGCAGCCGCTGCCGCCGAGGATGACCGTGGTCTTTCCCTTCGGGATGGCAAAGGTGAGGCCTTTCAGCACCTCCCGATCGCCGTACCGTGTTCTGAGCCCTGTCACCTCTATGGCAGATTCAAGCATTGGCAAAATTATACCTTATTACGAATTTGCGAAGATAGTTGGTCTGACTGCCGCACTCGCAGCAGAAACGGTATTATCTGCAACCCGCGGCTGCTTAGGAATACATCAGTTTTCGTTCCAGATCAGTGGACCGGGATATGCGCTTTGCCTCTTCAAGCGAGATCACATCGTCTCTGCAGAGCTGAACAAGATGCTGGTCCAGGCTCTGCATGTGATACTCGTCACGTCCCTTTTCGATGTGATGCTCGATCTCGTCAAGATGGTTGTCCCGAATGCAGGCCTTGATGGTATTGGTGGCTGACATGATCTCAAGCACCGGGATGAGACCTTCATCAGTCTTGTTCCTGACAAGACGAATTGAGATGGTCGCAACGATGATATCGGCAAGCCGGTGCCGCACATTTTCCTGCATATCAGGCGGAAAATAACCGACGATCCGGTTGATGGTTGAGGCTGCATTAAGGGTATGGAGCGTAGAGAAAACAAGGTGACCGGTCTCTGCCGCCTTGATGCAGGAGTCGATGGTGTCCAGATCGCGCATCTCGCCGACCATGATGACATCGGGATTCATACGCATTGCAGCCCTGACCGCACCGCTGAAATTGTCGGTATCGATGCCGACCTCCCGCTGAATAATACAGCTCTTGCTTGACGTAAAGAGAAACTCGATCGGGTCTTCTATGGTGATGATATTGTACTGAAAATTGTCATTGATAAATTTGATCATCGAAGCCAGCGTGGTTGATTTGCCGTTGCCCGTAGGCCCGGTCACCAGCACCAGCCCGTTGGGGGACTGGGAGATCTTTCCGAGCACCGGTGGGAGCTTCAGCTCTTCAAACGATGCGATACTGTGCGGAATGGTCCTCATGACCACGCCGATATTGCCCCGCTGGCGGAAGATGCTGACCCTGAATCTGCCGACGTTTTCGAGTGTATAGGAGGTATCGAATTCTTTCATGTCCTCGGGAAGCTTCCGGTTATGCTGCTCCATAACCGTAGAGGCCACAAACTCGGTGTCCCTGTTCGTCAGACTGCTGAGCTTTGACCGTATGAGATGGCCGCGGGCCCTGAACATCGGCGGGTCCCCCACCTCGAAATGGATATCCGAGACCTTCTTGTCAAAAGCGATCTGCAGTATCTGCGCTAATGTTGAACTGTCCATTTTTCATTCCTCTCCGGATTCTGCCGTGATCAGACGGGCAGATCTATTTTTTTGTTGTCTTCAATATCTGCTGACGATAACTTGTATTTTCCAGGATCAAACCGGCCTCCACGGCAAGGACTTCGAAGGCCTCAGTAAAGGCAGACGCTACCTCTTTCTGTCCAAAATCAGCATAGATCAGGACCTTGACCTGACCGCTTACCTTCAACGGCAGGACAAAGACCTTCCGGTTACGGGGCTCTCCGATCTTCTGGAAGATTTGGCCATGCAGCACCTCATCATCGCTTTCGCCATAATAGGCCTGTCCGGACTCGACGACATCGTCAAAAACAGAGTATTTCCCCAAAGGAACTGCAAGCTGCGGATTCAGATCCTCTGTTGACGAACTTTCATGTGCAGGGATCAACGTCTTCTTTACCGCAAGACCAGGACCTTCCACAAAAAAAAGGACAGAGCGCTCAAAGGCTGAAGAGACCGTCTCAAAAAGAAGAGAGGAGACCTCATCCAGGTCTTCCAACAGACGAAGAGCAGCGGTCTTCTCTTTCAGTGCGCTCAGCATCTCTGTTGCTGAAGAGGCATTGGGATCGATAAGAATGCACCTCGCCGCATTCCGGAATGCCTCAAGGAACATGATCATGTCGGCAATAAAGGTCTCCCTGGCAACCATGCGGTCGGGTTTAGGAAATATCGTCCTTACACCTTCACCGAGGCAATGCAGGGCATATTGGTAAGAGCCGGGAGGCAAGAGCTGAACAAATGATATATGCGGATGGATGCTTCGTATAAGAAGCCTGCCTGCGGTCATATCTGTTTCAGACAAGCCGGCGGCTGCCTCATCAGGTGCGTCAAAAACCAGGACCGGCTGAATGCTCATCTTGTAACACTGCTCGATAACACGTTCAATGTCAGTCTCCTGACTTACCCCGAATATGCTGATGCCGTCATTTTTGCATACGGTCATCAGCGAATGGGTAAGCAGTTCATCTCCGCTGAAGAGGATTACGGCCATGGCATGACGATTCTGCCGGCCGGTCCCTTCATAATAGGATCCGCTGTCCGTGGCATCTTTCAGAAAAACAACCAGCTTCTCCTGCTCTTCAGCCGGAAAATCGTTCAGGATCCTGCGGATTATCCTGCGATGAATAGTTACCGGATCGAACTCCTCGGAAACAACGACCTTGACCGGGATCCTGTTTTCCAGCTGATCAAGGTCAGCAAGACCGAGGATATCGGCAGTGATTACCGGCTTATTCGAAGCAGGATCAGAAGAAGATGAAGAAGGAAGGACCTCGGCGTACAGGTCCTCATCGGTCGGCACTGCGGCACCGGACATGCGGTCCCGCTCCCGTTCATCAAAAACACGCAGGGCATCCATCAATACCATCTGGGCGTCAAAACTCTGCTCCTGCTCCATCTCTCCGGGATGATATCTGCAGTCAGCCGAAACAGCAATGGCATCTGCATCAAAGGTAAAGGTTCCTTCTTTCCAGCTGATCAGTTCTACCACGGTGATCTCGATCAGTTTCTTGAGCGCCTTGAAGGCAGCATCGTCCTTGAGTCTGCCGAGCTGCTTCAATGTACTGACCAGAGGGCTGCGATTGACGCCTGCTTTCTTCTGCGTATCAAGGGCGAATTGCAGATCTTCAGAAGTTATGGCCTTCATGCCGACAAGGACCGAGCCGATCCGGACACGGCTGCTCAGATGATTCGCACCGACAATGTATCCGTTGCTGAAAATGATCCGGCTTTCACCCTTGCTTCCTGCAACGGATAAATTGCCGGACTGTCTTGTGGTATGAATCAGCTGAATAATATCTGTGATATGTAACTGTGCCAGGTCTCCGGTCAATGCCATACAAGTCTCTCTGTTACCAGGTTTTCAGATTTACACGTATCTAAGAATAGCACAAGAGAGAGTCAACGGCCAATGCCTCACGCGCAGGAGAGGTCAAGCTATTGGCATATAGCCTGAGCCGCAGTTTGGCAATAAAAAAATCGTTTGCAAATAGGCCACCGTTTCCTTAGAATAAGCACGGCTCAGGCAGTATATCATATTGTTTTTTATAGATTTATTAAGAATCTTAATATCGGGGGACAAATGCCATGAAATCCGGGGACAGCTGTTTTTCCGCCTTAACTGAATTAATCAAGTATTCCTGTCACACTGCTGCAGCGCTATTCTTTTTTATTGTCACCGTCTCGTTTACGACAGCAGCATACGGCGCAAATACGACAAGTGTCGGCACAGTAACCGCAGAGGCAGTGGGGACCACAGCCATCAGGGTATTCATGCCCTATACCGGAGATGACAATGCCAACAATACCTATACCGTTGATTACAAGACATGCGCAGCCTCGACATGGACAAACTGGGTGACAAACGCAGCACACAGTGCATCGCCCTATACGACTGCCATAAGCGGACTGATCAATAATCAGTGTTACACGGTAAGGACAACGTACACGGATAGTGACGGCATAAACGGAAGCAATCCCCAGACGATCCAGATCTCGGCCGGCTGGGACCTCACACTGCTGCATAACAGCAACCGTTTCCCCGGGACAACAAAATGGTCAGGCGACTGGGGTACGCCGACAGGCCAGTACGGCCAGATAGACTGTGAAACCTGTCATACCAGGACAACTGCCAACATAAAACGGGTAAAGGACGCGGTAATTACAGCTCCGAATGCCCCTGCGCAGCGTTTCTCTGCAGAAACAGCGGGGCAGGCCCCGGTATTTCAGAGCACTACAACGCCAAACGGTTTTGGTGATGATACCGCAGGCCATGCAACATCACAGAAGATATGCGAAGTCTGCCACAGCGCAACCAGCTATCACCGCTATAACACATCAGGCCAGACGAATCTTGACCATAATAATAATACGGACTGCATCACCTGCCATCCCCATAGCCTCGGCTTTAAGGATGCTTCAGCCTGCAACAGCTGCCATGGAGCTCCTCCCGGCAGCGGCACCGATACAAACGCACCTGCTGTATATGCTGCATCGCACGCCAGGCACTATAATGCCGTTTCAGGGGGCCTGCCTTCCAGCTACACATCTGTGGCAAACCGTTCGACAGCAGCCGGTTATGTCTTTGACTGCGGTATCTGTCACAGCAACAATAATTCTGACCATCTTGCAAACCAGGATGGAACTGTTGACCTGAAACTGCCAACGGGAGGAACGTATGCACCGGGGTCTTATACAGGCGGGGATAACCCCTTGCCTCCGGGTTCGGTCACTTTTAAGAACTCAAACGGCACCTGCTCGAACGTGTACTGTCACGGAAATTATCCCGGCAGCGGCAAAAACGCAACGCCTACCTGGGGAAGTGCTGCCAGCAGCGCCTGCGGAACGTGCCACAACGGATCGAACTCTGTTTCTCCCACCAGTGGTTCTCATTTCGTTCACGCAGGCAGCGGGGAGCATGACTACGCATGTACCATGTGCCACAAGGGGATCATTGGCGGCACGGGACCATCTGGCTACACGGTCAATGACAAAGCAAAACATGCCAACGGCTCTATCGAATGGAGCTTTGACCCGGCTGATATGAGGGTTAACAACGGCTCAGCCGCCTATAGCATTGCAAGCGGGACAGTATCTCCTTCAGACGGGACAATACGCACATACGGCACCTGTAACAATCTCTATTGCCACAGTATCGTGCAGACATCTACCGGCGGGGCGCTCACGCCGAATTCTGCCGACTACAAACCTCCGGTATGGGGCAGCACCTCTGTCTGCAACAGCTGCCATGACACAGGCCCAGGGGTTCATTACTATAACAACCCTGCTCCTGCGGGTGCGCCATGGATCAGCAGCGGTTCACATTCAAAGCATCTTTCCTACATATTCACCGTTACCACGACGATCGCACCTGGCGACTGGATCGATAAATGTGCCGTCTGTCACAGCACCGGAAACGGAAGTCTTGATCCGAATTATTGTACAAAGTGTCATAACGGCTATCCTGACCCATCGCACGCAAACGGTGTCATCAATGTCCGTTTTGCCGATCTCTTCGGAGGCGTGGCTGCTACATACAATGATCCGACAGGGGCACCGGCAAACGGTTTTACCAACTGCTCAAACACCTATTGCCACAGTGACGGCACATCAATTTCGACCGGCACTATCCCGGTAAATATCTCGCCAACCTGGGGAGCAGGAGCTCAGGCCTGCGACAGCTGCCATAGCGGAGGCACCGTGACCGGTCCTTCATATGCTAACGGGACCCCGAAAAAGAACAGCCATAATAAACATGTAGTTGAAAGCGGCTACGCATGTGTTGATTGTCATGACCTGACCGTGGACGCTTCCAACAATATCCCGAGTTTTGGATTGGTATATCATCTGAACAAGGCATACAATGTACGAGGCGCTAAAATAGCCGGCTATACCTTTGCTGCTAACGGCGGCACCTGCTCGACTCAGTGCCATAGTGATGGCAAGGGCAATTACACTGCCCCCGCCTGGGGCGGTCTTCCTATGGGCTGCAATAGCTGCCACGGCTTTGCGCCTAACAGCGGGGCCCACGCTTCACACATACAGAATGCCGGTCTGCTTTCGCAGATCTATGGAAGCACTGAAGTGGTATCAAATGCAGCGAGCTATGCGTTTGGCTGCGGCAACTGCCACCCCACTAATGTTGCAAATCACGGCAACGGCATCGTTGATCTGAGCCTGAACCCTGCTGATGGCGGTACTCTGAAGAGCAGAAATTCCGGGCCTTCGGTCAGCGGCGCAGGTGCTGCCCTTCAATGCAACGGGATCTACTGCCACAGCAACGGCATGGCGTCTCCGACCTTTGTTCAGACGCCGCAGTGGGGCAGCACGTTCACGGCAGGGGCCTGCAGCGGCTGTCATGGCAACTCACCCAATAGCGCAGGGCAGCCTGCCGGATCTCCGGCGCACGGCCTGCATGTGGTCGGCATACATTTCGACAATATCTATAACGGCACAAGCGGGCTGGCTGCTGCCGGCACACCAGTTTCAGCCAGCCATGGCAGTGCAGCCTCATCAACAACGATCAACTGCAATATATGTCACTATAATACGGTCACAACTGCTTCAAATGACCTCAATACCGTCTGTTTGAATTGTCATAATGGAATCCAGGCAACAGAGCGGGGCATTGCTGTTATTGCAGACAAATCATTCCATGTCAACGGTACACCGGATATTGCACTGCAGACAATTCAGGTTAAGTCAAAGAGCCAGCTCAGAGATGACATAACGACTGTCAATGAACTGAACAACAACTGGTCCCGTTCTGCCCTCAGCTACAAGGCGGGTGCAACACCGAACGATACTGCCATCAGCGCGCTGAACACGGGAACGATGTGGACGGCCGGGACCAGGACCTGTTCAAACGTTTCGTGTCATAACGGCAAAAATGTTGCATGGACAGAAAGCGTGAACTGCAGATCATGCCATACTCAACTGCCGCAGTAGAATTGCGCAGGGAGCAGGAACTTACACGAACGTATTTGCGGCGGCTCAAGCCGGGTCAGGGCGCCCTGCCATCTGCCAAAGAAAACATGATTCGCTGAAGGTCCTGTTGTTGTTCAGGTGAAGTAGTAGAAGAGTGTCGTGAAGAAGAGATCGAAAATGATCACCAGGAAGATTGAGATGACGACCGAAGAGGTTGTTCTTCTTCCAACCTCTTCTGCCCCGCCCTCGACCTTGAACCCCTGGTAAGCGCCTACGATGGTTATCACAATGCCGAATGCCCATGCCTTGATCAGGCCGGTAAAGACATCCTTCACCAGAAGGGCATTCAGGGTCTGCTGGTAGTAGTTGTAGGCATTGATCTCCAAAACAGAGGTCGAGAGAAGAAAACCGCCCAGGATGCCGATAACATCTGAGAGAATGGTGAGCGCAGGGACCATGACCATAAGCGCCAGAAGCTTCGGGCTTACCAGGAACCGCACAGGGTTTATGCCCATCGTGATGAGCGCATCCACCTCTTCGGCAGCCTTCATCGAGCCGATCTCGGCAGCAAAGGCAGAACCGCTCCTTCCCGAAACAATGATCGCGGTCAGGATCGGGCTCAGTTCCCTGGTGAGCGAAACGCCTACAAGATTGGCAACATAGATCAGCGCACCAACCCGCTTCAGCTGGTACGCGGCCTGGAGGGCAAGGATGATGCCGACAAAAAAAGAGATGACCGCAACGATCGGTACAGAGTTGTATCCGGCCTTGACCATCTCGGAGATCGTGGCTTTGATGCGCACCGGCTTGCCCCTCAGCGGTGAGACGAATGTCCAGTAGAAGGAATTATTGATGATGCGCGAGGCATCGGTGATATCTTTCAGGATCGAGAAGGCCATTCAGGCTGCCATCACGATGTCAGCGGCTGATCGCATCGTCCAGATTTCCGCAGATCTCAAAGACCTTGTCAAGCCTCGAAAAACTGAATATGTCCATGATGGACTGGGGAAGTTCGGAGAACTGCAGTCTGCCCTTGTACGCCTTCACATGCTTGAGGCCCTCGACAAAGGTCGCTATGCCGGAACTGTCAATATAGGATACGTCCTTAAAGTTGACGATGAGCCGCTGAGGCTTGCTATTAATGACATTGAGCAGTTTTTCCCGCAGCACGGGCGATGAATGCATATCGATCTCACCGCTCAGCGAGATGACTGTATTACCCTTATAGTCACCGATCTCACAATTCATTGTTTCCCCCTGTCTGTTTCATGAGGAGCAGCCTGTTGCCCTTCGCTTTTTTGGGATCGAACTCAACCAGATCAAAGACCCTTCTGATGAAATGCATGCCAAGACCGCCGGGTCTCACATCATCAAGATCCCGTCCCCGGATCTTTTCGGTATCGGCCTTCTCCCCGCTGTCCTCGATGATAATAGATATCTTTTTTCGCGAGAAGGCATATTTTACAACAATTCCCCTGGACGTGTCTCCACGGTACGCGTATTTGATCACATTGGAGCAGGCCTCATCTACCGCAAGCTTTATCCTGCCGGTCAGGTCCTCGTCAAGACCGCAGGTCATGCAAAACCGTGTTGTCACATCGCGAATAAGGCTGAGATAGCGCGGATGCGACTGGACCTTTATGGTCACGGCTGTCTTCATCCCACGCGCCTCAGTTCAACGATCGTAAGGTCATCTGCCCTATCTGCTTCGCCGGTAAACCTGCTCACAAAATCGACAATAAGGTCGGTCAGGCGGTCCTCCTGCCTGTTGCCGGCAGCAAAGGCAACAACATCTTCAAAGCCGAGCCTTTTGCCTTCACTGTTCTTCGCATCAAAAACACCGTCAGTCACCATAATCAGCCTGTCTCCCTGAGCAAGCATCAGTTCATGGACCGGATAGTCGATATCCATAATACCGACAGGAGGCCCTCCCTCAAGGTCCATCACCTTCACCTCATTCGCTGTTACCCAAAGAAAAGGCGGATGACCTGCAACAGAGATTTTCACGCTGCCGGTCTGCATATCGGCAACAGCATACATGGCGGTCAGGAACATGCCTCTTGGCGTATTGGACATCTGCTGGTTCAGCCGGTTCATTACCAGTCCTGGGTCGTCATTGCCGTGCATCTGATACCTGAAATCGCTGATCGCCTTTGCCATGAAGAGCGCAGCAGAGACGCCCTTTCCGGAGATGTCGCCGATCAGCACCCCAAGCTTGCCCTGAACAGGCTCTTCAAAGTCATAAAGGTCGCCGCCCACATGCTTTGCAGGAAGCGTAAATCCTGAAACTCTCAGAATGCCTTTTTCATATACCGGCAGCGGAGGCAAAAAGCTCCTCTGGATCGTTGCCGCAAGTTCAAGCTCCTGTTTGAGCCGCTCTTTTTCGAGCGACTCGCGGTGAAAGACCGCATTTTCCATGGCAACCGCTATCTGCCTGCAGAGGGCCTGGAATATCTCAAGATCATAGTCAGAGAAGGTATCCCTGCCAAGAGGATTCAGAATCTCGGCAACGCCGATCAAACCGGATCTGCCTACCAGAGGCACAGCGATCATGCCCCTCGTTATAAAACCTGTTTTGGTGTCAGCCTCGCTCGAATGGCGGTGATCATCCGCTGCCTTCCCGACGACAACCGGCTCAAGGTTCCGGGCAACCCAGCCGGCAATGCCTTCTCCAAGCCCGAGGGTTACATGCTTTTTGAGGATCTCCCCGCTCTCTCCATCGCTGCTGAGCGCAACCTCGAACTCAAGCCTTTCGGTCTTTTTGTTGTACACAAGGATCGAGCAGGCGTCAGCATGCATAACTTCCTTCGCCTTTTCCATGACCAGACCGATCAGTTCATTAAAGTCGAGCGTGGACGAGATGATGGAGGAAACATCCATGAGCAGCCGCAGGTCTTCAACCTTCTGCTCCATGCTTTTCAGATACTCTTCTGCCGTGGTCAACGAGCGCTTCTCTTTCATCGTTCTTATGGAATACCAGATTTCCAGAACGTTTTCAAGGAAAATGCGCCATTTACTGTTGTCAATGGCTGTGCAGGAGTAGTAAAATCCCTGTGATTGGAGGGATGATGATAAAACTGTTCAACTGGGCATTAGACAAAGAAAAAGAGCGGCGGGTCTCTGTCCTTCAGAAGGTCCACCTCTTCAAGGGACTGCGCCGCAACCTCCTCATGAAACTTCTTGTGGATCTCGTTGAAAAGGAATATGAACCAGGCGAGGTCATCTTCTCAGAAGGAGAGATCGGCAAGGCCTTATACATTATTCTGAGCGGTTCTGTTTCAATAACGAAGAAGTGCGGGGAAACCCATTCGGTCCTTGCCGAACTGCCCGCAGGATCATATTTTGGAGAGCTTGCACTGATCGATCAGATGCCGCGTTTTGCGACTGCGGCGGCAGTGGAAAGGACAACACTTCTTATCATGTATAAATCGTATTTCGATGACCTCATCAAGGGGAGCCCGGCTATCTCGTCGCGGGTGCTGCTGAATCTTGTCGGACTTCTCTCTGCGTATGTACGAAAGAACCATGAAGAAAGAAACTGACAACGAGCTGCTGAAGGAGATAGCAAAGGTCCACCACCGGATGCCGCACTGGGTGATCGGCCTGCTACTGACAGGGCTGCTTGCCGTCACAGCGTACTATACGGCAAGTCTTCTGGTTTTGCTTCTCATATCCGGCATCCTCGCCTATCTGCTCAGCAATGTCATCAAGCGGATCGAATACCTCGGCATAAAAAGGACTGTTGCCGTTGCAGCAGTATATTTCAGCGCAGGCATTCTGCTCATAGCCGCTGACCTTATTCTTATCCCCTGCCTTCAGCAGGAGACAAAGAACCTCACCGAAAGACTGCCTGAGATCACGCAGCAGGCAGAAAGCACCTTTGTAGACCTGCGCGGCTATCCCTTTGCCGGGGATATGATCGACAAGATCCTGAGCGGTCTTGCGCAGCCGGGCCACCTGCTCTCAAAAATGCTGAACATGTCTGATCTGTTCAGTCAGGCGGCATCTGTTGCCTTTGCCATGATCCTCATCCCGTTCTTTGTTTTTTTTATCCTCAAGGACTGGCCTGACATGCTCAGAAAGATCATGCGCTTGATCCCATCTGCGTTTGTGGAGACATCGGTCGCAGCCTTTTCAGAGATCAACATACTTGCCGGCAGTTATCTGAGGGGACTTGCTATAGAATGTTCTTCAGTAGGGGCCATGGCCGCCATCGGCCTCGGCCTGTTGGGCGTCAACTACCCGGTAACATTAGGCATCGTAACTGCAGCCGCAAACGTGATCCCGTACATCGGTCCGATCATCTCCTGCCTGATCGCCTGTCTTATAGCCTTTATCCAGTTCAAGAGCGCAGGTGCGGTCCTGAACGTGGTTCTCCTCTATACCGGCGTCAAGCTCCTTGATGACTTTCTGGTCCAGCCGCTGACCATAGGCAGGAGCGTCAAGCTGCACCCCATGCTCCTGATCATCACTATACTTGCGGGTCAGAAGCTCTTCGGCATTATCGGCATGGTACTGGCAGTTCCGGCTGTCACGATCGCCCAGAAGGTCGTGGTCATTTTTCTCGAAGACAGACGGAACAGCACGGCGCAGCCCGAGGCATTAGCGCATTCTCACGAAATAATCATTTAATATAGACGCATGCATCTTTTCAAGGAAAGACAGAGCACATTCAGCGAACTGCGAAAGAAGTTTATCTTTGCCGTGGTACTCGTCGCTCTTGTCGCATCCTTCGGCACTGCAGGGTACATGCTGATCGAAGGCTGGAATTTCATTGATGCATTGTACATGACAGTCATCACCCTTGCCAGCGTCGGCTTCAAAGAGATCCATGACCTTTCCGTTTTCGGCAGGATCTTTACGATCATCATCATCATCGGCGGTGTTGCTACGGTCGCCTATGCGCTCAGCGCAGGGGCCAAGATCATCCTCGAAGGAGAATTACAGGAAGTTTACGGGAGGCGCAGATTGGAAAAGAAGATCAGGGAACTGAAGAACCATTACATTGTCTGCGGATACGGCAGGATGGGCAAGATCATCTGCAGGGAGCTTCGCGAAAAGAATATCAAATTCGTGATCGTCGAAAAGATCCCTGATGTTCACCGGGAGGACGAAGATCTCCTGATCTTTCCCGGCGATGCGACCAAAGATGAGGTATTGAAGGAACTCGGCATAGAAAAGGCAAAAGGCCTCGTCACTGTTCTTCCCACCGATGCCGAGAACCTTTTCGTCGTGTTAAGCGCCCGGGGCCTGAACCCGGACCTTTTCATTGTGGCACGCGCCGGCGAGGAAGGCTCAGAGAAAAAACTGGTCCGCGCAGGCGCAGATAAGGTCGTCTCGCCATATCACATCGGCGGTCTCAGGATCGCCCATACCGTGCTCAAACCTGCTGTGGTGGACTTTATCGAATTCGCCACCAAAAGCGGCAACATAGACCTCCAGATGGAGGAGGTGCTTATAAAGGAGTCTTCAGATCTTGTCGGAAAGTCGCTCGACGAATGCGGCATCGGAAGAGAACTGGGCATTATTATCGTTGCCATCAAAAAGCCGAACGGCGAGATGAAGTTCAACCCCACATTTAAAAGCGCAATAAAGACCGGCGACACGCTCATCGCCCTTGGCGAGAGCTCCAAACTCAAGAATCTTGAAGTGATGGCATCATAAGTTCATCACACCATAAAACGGAGGATACAATGAAAAAGACTTTATTTATTACGTTCTTGCTGGTAATGCTCTCTGGACTCTCGGGCTGCGGGTATAACACCATGCAGGCAAACGAAGAGGCTGTGAAGGCTGCCTGGGGAGATGTGGAAGCATCGTATCAGAGAAGGAACGATCTTATCCCCAATCTTGTAGAGGTCGTAAAAGGTTATGCCAAGCATGAGAAAGATACACTTCAGGCAGTGACCGAAGCACGCGCAAAAGTGGGAACCATCCAGGCATCCAAGGATATTCTCAATGACCCCAAGGCATTGACCCAGTTCCAGGAGGCTCAGGGCGCCATGTCCAGCGCTCTTTCCCGTTTGATGGTCGTTGTCGAGAAATACCCTGAACTGAAGGCAAACCAGAACTTTCTGGACCTGCAGCACCAGCTTGAGGGGACTGAAAACCGGATCAATGTTGCCCGCACCCGCTTCAACAAGTCTGTCGAGACCTTCAATGTTTCGATCAGGATATTCCCGAACAGCCTTACGAACTCCCTGCTGTTGCACCTGAAACAGCGGGAGGCTTTCAAGGCTGAGGCAGGCGCGGAGAAGGCTCCGAAGGTTGAGTTCAATAAATAGACACATGAAGACCAATAGAAGAGCTTCTCGTTCGATTTCAGAATAACAACTGACGAATGACAACAGAGAGGATAGCAGTGCTGTCGGCGGACAAATCCTCCCCTTTCCAAGGGGAGGCTAGGTGGGGTATTGGTAAATTATCACAATACCTCCCCCAACCCTGCCTAAGGCACCTACTTTTGGTCCGTGGAAAGGAGGGGCTATTGCATGCATCTCTCGTATCGATATTCCTGCTATTGATGGCAGTATTGTTCGCCGTTCCGGCCCATGCCCTTGAGGTCCCTAAACTGACCGGCTATGTGAATGACTACGGCAGCATGCTCTCGCCCCAGGCAAAGGCAACGCTTGAACAGGAACTGCGGGCCTTCGAGCAGTCTGATTCTACTCAGCTCGTTATCGTCACAATCCCCTCTTTACAGGGGGAAGTGCTTGAAGAGTTCAGCATCAAGATTGCACAGGCATGGAAGATCGGGCAGAAGGGAAAAGACAATGGCATCATCTTCCTTGTTTCAAAGGAAGACAGAAAATTGCGCGTTGAGGTTGGCCGTGGGCTTGAAGGCAGGCTCACCGACCTCATGGCAGGCAGGATCATAGATCTCGTGGTAAAACCCCGGTTCAAAAGAGGCGACTTTGATGGCGGCTTCATTACCGGCGTCCATTCCCTAATCGATGCAACACGGGGCGAGTTCAAGGCAGATCAGCAGACAGGCAAACGGCAGGGAGCTAAGGGTTCACAGGGTATTTCCCGTCTCTTCACATTTATCATATTCTTTGGCATTGCCCTGCTGATGCTCGGAAGCGTTTCAAAGTATCTTGCAGGAGCCGCAGGAGCTATAGGTCTTCCTGCGATTGTCTCTTTGCTCCTCTCACCTGTCGGTCTTGTTGCAGCTATTATTCTCGCCGTTATCGGTCTCGTTGCCGGACTGATCCTGCCGGCCCTCTTTTCAGCGGGGGGCAGAGGGGGTGGATTTGGTGGCGGATATTATGGAGGAGGCTTTGGCGGAGGTGGCGGCGGCTTCGGTGGAAGCAGCGGCGGCGGTAGTGATTTTGGCGGAGGAGGAGGAGACTTTGGCGGCGGCGGGAGTTCGGGGGATTGGTAGCATACCAGCTTGCAGGTCTTATTGGCTAAAGCAGAAAAGGACAGAAAATGAATAACGCAAAGACATTCTTTACAGAAGCGGAAAAGGACCGGATCGCAGAAACAACGCGGTCGGTCGAATGCTGCACGATCGGTGAAGTGGCTGTCATGGTCGTTAACAGCAGCGATGAATACCGTGAAGCATCCGTGCTCGGGAGCGTGCTTCTTGGCTCAGGTATCAGCCTGCTTGTATCAGAAGCCTTCCTCAATGCATCGTTAAACTATTTCATCCTCCTCAGCTTTTTCTTCTTTCCGCTTATGTGGGCAATGTTCAAGTATATGCCCGCATTAAAGACATCTTTTGTCGGCAGACACAGGCTGGAGAAGGCCGTTCAAGAGCGGGCATTGAGGGCCTTTTACGAAAAAGGTCTGTATAAAACAAAGGCGAACACAGGCGTGCTCTTCTTTATTTCCCTTCTGGAACACAAGGTATGGGTGCTGGCAGACAAAGGTATCTATGAAAAGATCGACCAGCAGACACTCGATACCTATGCGCTTACCGTTTCCCGAGGCATAAAAGAAGGCCGTGCATGCGATATGCTCTGTCAGGCCATTAAAGCCTCAGGATCTGTCCTTGCAGAGCATTTCCCGATGACGCCCGGAGATACCAATGAACTGTCGAACCAGGTGATGACCGAGTAAACAGCTTACCTCATTGCACTTCTGAGAAAACTGAATCTATTGTCTGGACGGCTATTTCCCGCCGGCAACAAGTTTCAGTTTCTCCTCGATGGCTGACGGGGCTCCCGAGATCTTCATAAATGTCCCCATCGTAAGGTCAGGGAAATCAAGGGCGATCCGGAATTTGCCGTGCAGCATGTACACCTTTCCACCGGAGACCACCAGTTCATACGGAAGATGCGCGGTATGCTTCGGCTCGTTGATATCGATGACCGGCATGATCGTCTTGTCTGCGCCCTCGCCTTCTGTAATAGCTACGCCGAAGACCGACTCTTTCTTGTCCGGCAGATCCACCCGATAGACCTTTGAAGAGCCGCCCTTGCGCGCTGCAAGGTTCGCCTCAACAGCCTTAAGAGCCTCCTCTTGGGCGCTGTGCGTACCAAGCAGCACCTGGTCATCGAAATATGGCATCATCACCATGTAATGGTATGAGCGAAGTTTGGCAGCACTCAGTCCTTTCTTCGAGCCAAAGACTGACTTCTTGCCGAGCGCCTTCTCAAGAGAGGCAGCAACATCAGCAAGTGAGTCTTTCATCTGGTATGCCTGTGCATAATAGAGCGGATTCGTATAAGAGACCTCAATCTCACCGCCCTTCTCGGTCAGGGCGATACGGGCGATCGCACCATAGGCGCCGAAGTCCGATTTAGCCGCGTTCTTGCGCAGGACATCGCTGGTCACCACAACGACATGAGCGCCTTTATACGGGGCGTATTCACCGACTGTCTGAAAGCCCTGCTGCACAAGGCTGGCCTTCACCTCATCCGTCTTCTTCTCGATAGTCCCCGGCCCTGATGAAGCAAGCATATAGGGCTTCATCATATCATCCGCAGCAACTGCCATACCCAGAAACATGAACAATCCGGCAACAACCGACAGCATCACAGCAACAGTCTTTTTCATGATTAGCTTCCTTCTTTGCCATTCTCAGGCAAATAATGTAAATTTTTCGCCTTTCAGCTGAAATACTTCTTTATCTCTCCTTCTATTACGCTAAAGGGCACAATAAATGGCTTGTCCTTGATGGTAATGCGCATCTCGTTCCCGGAAACAGAGCAATACTCTCCCTTGATCGGTCCCATAACCGAGTTTCCCTGAAAAACACCTTTTGAGCTGTCGCCAAGAAATGTGCCGCCGCTTTCGGTTATCGCAGATTCGACACCGGCCAGAACCGAAGAAATGTCCTTATTCAGCGCTACCGTAAATGTATGTGCCATGTTCGACCTCCATTGTATAAGTATACCATGGAGCTATGGATTGAACTATTTCGGAAAGCTGATAGACTGTAAGCACAGATACCGGAATTCTCCTCAGGAGGTCAGCCATGACGCGCAAGATAACAAAGATATGGAAGAGCAAACCGACAATCGAAGGCGCAGGGGTTCATCTGAAGCGTGCCTTCGGTTACTATCAGATCCCTCAGCTTGACCCTTTTCTGCTTCTCGACGACTTTCATTCCAACATTCCGGGCCAGTATCTTGCAGGATTTCCCTGGCATCCCCACCGGGGGATCGAAACGATCACTTATGTGCTTCACGGCACGGTCGAGCATGGCGACAGCATGAAGAACAGAGGCATCATTGCTCCGGGCGACGTCCAATGGATGACAGCAGGAAGCGGCATCATCCATCAGGAAATGCCGAAGGGCGGCAAGGATGATCTGCTCTGGGGCTTTCAGCTCTGGGCGAACCTCCCGGCTAAAGAGAAGATGATGGATCCGCGGTACCGGGAAGTGAAAAGCAGCCAGATCCCTGAAAAGAAGCTGGCCTCAGGCGCTGTGGTGAAAGTGATCTGCGGGGCAGTGGACGGAGTCAGCGGGCCGGTGCAGGATATTGTGACTGATCCGGAATATCTGGATGTTTCAGTCCCTGCTCACACAACCTTCACGCACGGGGTGCCCTCAGGCCATACTGCCTTTGTCTATGTGGTCGAAGGAAACGCCTATTTTGATGAGGAGCGCAATGCCTTTTCCCGTGAAGTGATCGGCAGCAACTATTTCGATTATAAGAGGGACTGCAAAGGCAGTCCTGAGACCCTGATCCATTATGAGAATAAGGGAGATACGGTTAAGGTCACAACAGAAGACTCAGCAGTCCGTTTTCTTCTGATCTCAGGCAGGCCGATCGGAGAACCGATCGCATGGTATGGCCCGATCGTGATGAATACCCAGGAGGAACTGCAGCTCGCCTTTGAAGAATACGAAAAAGGCACCTTTATTAAGCACCGATGAGGCGAAAAAGGTTCGCCGAAGGACAGCTTCCCCATTGCGAATAGCAGTGTGATAATATAATGCATGATTTACGCCGATATCTTTGGCAGATTTGCAGAAGAGCGGATAAGATATGCAGTCACTGGAGGTATCGCCCTGGTGCTCCACGGTGTTGTCAGATTTACTGCAGACCTTGATCTGATCGTTGACCTGTCAGAGGATAATCTGAAGAGTTTCGTAAGGGCCATGGGAGAACTTGGGTACAAGCCTAAGCAGCCTGTTCCTGCTGATGATCTCTGCAGTCCCGAAACACGCATGCGATGGGCTGATGAAAAGCATATGGTGGTTTTTTCGTTTTATCATCCAGGGAAGCCTATACATCTTGTAGATGTATTCATTATTGAACCACTTCCTTTTTCCATAATCGAAAAAAACCTGGTGTGGTTTGAGGCAAAGGGTGTAAGAATTCCTGTTGTATCAATTCCGCACTTAATACAGCTGAAAAAAATAGCAGGCCGCCCTCAGGATATCGCTGATATTGAGATGATTGAGGCGCTCACAAAAGAGAAGGGAAAACCATGATCAAAAAACCCTATGCCTTCAGGCCGTCCATCGAGCAGTTGCGGGAGTTGCAGGACCTGAGCCCCAAGGAAAAGCTTGACTGGCTTGAAGAAGCGAATCAGTTCGTTGCCGCTTTTGTTCCGCCCGAGAAGCTGGAGATATGGAGAAAGATCACCTCTGCGCAGCAGGATTAGCAGAGGGTCATATTACCACATTATACGAACTGACAATAACCTTACTCATTGTTTTTAAAGACTTTTTTCTTTGCAGAATCAATGGCCTGTGATATAGTGATACCCTGTTTCAGATAAACCGGAAGTTCGTATCGTCCGGCGGATCAGTCAAACCGTTCTGAGACTTTCTCATGATAATCCATACAACACACTTCGCAAAGACCTGCCCACCCTTCATAAATTTTCAAGCGGCGTTCCAATGAGATACAATGAACGTATGGAATCATTGATCGAAGACCGCGGGCTCAGGGACAGGCAGTTCGTATTTGAAGACCGCGACGATGCAGGTGAGCGTCTTGCGTCAGCGCTTGAGTCTTACCGGGGTACAAATGCCCTTGTGCTGGCGATCCCTTCAGGCGGTGTACCGATCGGCGCAAAGATAGCGCAGCAGCTCGCTCTCCCCTTTGACCTGCTGATCGTGAGAAAACTTCAGATCCCTTTTAATACCGAGGCAGGGTTTGGCGCCATGACCCTTGACGGAGAGGTCATACTGAATAAAGAACTGGTTGGCTCGCTGGGCCTCGGCAAGGACGCGATCAACGCAACGATACATGCTACAAAGGAAATCCTTGAGCGGAGGAATAAGCTGTTCCGCAAGAGCAGACCGATGCCGGACTGCAGGGGCAAGACCGTGATCATCACAGATGACGGGCTTGCCTCCGGGTATACGATGAGAGCTGCGGTGCAGACCGTAAGGGGCATGAGACCGCTAAAGATTGTCGTGGCTGTGCCGACCAGTTCAGAATGGACAGTAGCGGCTATCCGGCGGGAGATTGATGAACTCGTCTGCCTTAATATCCGGGGCGGCCAGCGCTTTGCAGTTGCCGAGGCTTACCGGAACTGGTATGACTTAAGCGATGAAGAGGTCCTCAGGACCGTTGCAGAGTGATTGAGAAATAAGACCCTTCTCTTATCGTCCGCTATTCCTCAGCTGCACCCGCACGCCATCCTTGACCGCATCGTCAGGATGGGTGATCACCTGCTCCTTCTCTGCCAGTCCGGAGACGATCTCTGCCACAAGACCGTTTCTGTTGCCGACCGTAACCTCTTTCAAACGAGCTCTGTTCCTGTCGACCACAAAGACCGCCCATCCTTCTCCCTTTCTGAAAAGTGAGCTCGAAGGCACCTGCAGCACGTCCCTGCCCTCCCATATCACAAAACTCGCCTCGACACGGTATCCGTCCCCGAGCCTTTTCCAGGCCTCAGGCACTGAGGTGATATCAGCTATGACCAGCACCCTCTGCTCCTCCACGCCAAGGCTTGATATCTTGGTGAACGCCGCAGGTTCGATGAGCCGCACCAGGCCGGAAAGCGGCTCGCTTCCTCCCCAACGCTCAAACAGGACCTGTGCGCCAGGCTTTATCTTCACGGCATCAGCAGAAAGGACCTCTGCCTTCACCTCGATCGTCTCAGGATCTCCGATATCGATGATCGGCTCCCCGCCTGCGATCACGCCCTCGCTTTCGTGATGGATCTTCAGGAGCCTGCCAGCAGCGGGCGCTTTGATCAGCACTACCCTCTCCCGGTCAACAGTCCCTTCAGCAGCAGAATGGCCCAACAGGCTTCTTGCGCGCTCCAGCTCTGCCCGCGCAGCCCTTACCCTCGCCTCTGCCGAAAGGCGGCCTGCCTCGGTCCTCTTTGCATCTGCATCAGCCTGGTCCAGGGTGTCCTTCGCAACATAGCCCGATTCGAAAAGCTTTTTCTGACGCTCAATGTTCTTCCTTGCATAATCGGCAGATGCCTCTGCAGAACGTTCTTCCTCCCTGACCGCATTGAGCGTTGCCTGGGCCGCCGAAACAGCAGCAAGGGCCTCTGCCCTGCTCCTCGGATCAAGGACTGAAGAACGGAGCGGTTCAAGCTCGGCCACAACCTGCCCCTTCTTTATTGCATCCCCTACTTCAAGCTCAACGCGGCGCAGGAAACCTGCAACAGGAGCTGACACGACAAAGCGGTCCTTTACCCGCGTCTTTCCTTCTTCGTCTATGGTCACCCTCATGGCCGCCTTCTTTACCTGCGCGAGATCAACCCGCGCGGGCTTCGGCATGAAGCCATATACAAGAGCGAGAATGACCGCAAGCGAGACGGTGATGATCAATATTCTTCTGCGTACTTCTGGCCGCATATTCACTCCTTTGTTTTGAGGACCGCTACAAGGTCCAGATGATCGAGTCTGTGGCGCACGATCAGTCCTGACAGGCAGGCAGAGAAGATCACCACTGATGCTGCAAGTGCATACGTGCCCCGCTCAATGATAATCGGCACCCGGAACAGGTCTGATTCCAATGCCTTTGCAACATAAGCGCAGATACCACTTCCGATGACCGCACCGAGCGGAAGCGATAAGAGCGTCAGCAGGGCCAGTTCTCCCAGGAAGATGTAGGAGATCTCTGCACGCGTGTATCCGAGTACTCTGAGACTGGCCAGTTCATGGCTCCGCTCTGCAAGGCTGATCCGTGCACTGTTATAGACCACACCAAAAGCGATCGTGCCGGCAAGAAGGCTTGAGATAAACGTGAAGAAGAGTAAGGCCTCTGCCTGAGTCTCATAAAAATTCCGTATCTCGTCCGTCCTCACCGTAGTGCCGGCCACACGAGGCATCTGTACAAGCGTCCGGTAGATATCAGCGAGATAGTGCGAATCAGCCGAGATATAAGCGCCGGAGACCGCACTGCCTTCGCGCATGAGGCGGTTCAGCGCCCCAATTTCCATATATCCCATAAGACCGATGTACTGCTTGACCAGACCAGCTATCGGCACCTGCCTGATCGACCGGTCGCCTTCAAGGATCTCGACCGTAAGCATATCTCCCGGTTTGACCCCGAGGACAGCGCCCATATAATCGGTCAGCACAATGCCGTCCGGAGGGAGCTGCACCGGTTTGAGTGACGTGTCAAGAAGATGCTGAAGACTGCCGCCGATCTCCATGCCGCGCAGGACAGTGCGGTAGCTCCGGTGACCGAATCGGAAACGTGCAGGCACTGACCGGAAGACCTCTACATGCTCAACGCCTCTGAGGCCCTTCAGTTCGTACAGTGCCCTGTGCGAGGTCGGCTCACTGAACGTCACGGCCATATCTTCCTTCTGGGACTGTCTGAACTGGACATCTACCATGAAGTCGATCGCATCTTTTGAAAACGTACCGGCTATCATGATAGCACAGGCCAGTGATATGCCTGTAATGGTGAGCAGCGATTTAACAGGCTTCCGTTCCATGTTACGGAAGATAATACGCGTCGGCTGGGAAAGAACTGCACCGAGGCCTATATACTCGACGATCGTCCTGCGATATTTTGCCGGAGGTTCTGGCCTCATCGCCTCTGCCGGGGGCAGGAGCACCGCCTTTCTGAGAGCAAACAGCGTGCCTCCAAATGCAGACAGGGCTGTTATGCCTGCGGCAGTCAGCGCAACCGACAATTTCAGTTCGTATATAAGAAAGGGGAAACGGTAGAATTCCATGTATATGTTGGCAAGGCCCTGTCCGAGCCTGATGCCTGCGACAAGGCCGGCCGCAATGCCGATCAGCACGATCAGCATCACGAATTTCAGGTAATGGACACCCACTGCCATATTGTCGTATCCAAAGGCCTTGAGCGCCGCGATCTGCTCGCGCTGAGTGCTGATCGTCCTGCTGATCACCACGTTCAGAAGAAATGCCGAGACAGCGATAAAGACGGTTGGGAATATCTCTGCAGACCGCTGGAGCTGCTTGAACTCCTCGGTAAGAAACCTGTTCGAGAGCTGGTCCTTGCGGTCGTATGAGCCAAGCCCGCCGTACGGCGCGAGGATGTCGTCCAGCCTTGCAATGACATCCTCAGCGCGTGCCCCCGGGGTCAGCGTCAGGACCGCGTCGTTAAATGCGCCCTTCATGTTGTACGCGGTCCCCAGAGGAGACCGTGCCATCCAGAGTATTGCATACCGTTTGTAGTCAGGGCTGATCGCGCCGGGTCGTGTCTGCAATACGAATTCCGGTGAGAGGGCAAGACCGGTAATGACAAGGGTCTTCCACCTGCCGTTGATGACTGCGCCGATCCTGTCACCGGGCGAAAAACCGTGCGCCTCTGCAAAGGCCTCGCTTACGATCACCTCGTTGTCCCTCGAAGGATCGACCATCCTGCCTCTCCGGATATACAGCCTGTTCAGGAGCGGCGTGCCGCTGTCCGGTATCGAGACGAGCCGGGCCGTGACCGGCTCAGGGAAGCCCTTGATATCGAGCTTCACGTCAGCGACCACCCGCGTCTCCACGCGGTCAACGCCAGGTATGTCGCTGATGCGCTGCTTCACATTTTCCGGCGCCCGCTTCAGGGAAGCAAAAACCCCGGCAAAACCATAGTCCCGATAGAACATGTCCCGCGTTATGTTCAGCGAGTGCATGGTGCCGATCAGCATCACAAAGGTGGCAACGCCGCTGCCGATAACCAGGGCAATGGCAAGGGCCTGGCCCTTCATCTTCCAAAGATCGCGCCTGAGCTTATGGTCGAGCGCCTTCATGCCATGCACCGTAGTCGGCAGAACTGCATTTCGCCCCGCAAACTATTTATTGTTGGATTCATGGCATCACCAGTGCAGGTCCCGGGGAGATCTTTTCGTGACGTTCTTCTTGATCTCGCTGATCAGACCGTTGCTGAGATGGATCACCCGGTCAGCCATGTCCGCTATGTCAACATTGTGGGTAATGATCACGGTCGTAGTCCCCAGTTCACGGTTTACCCGCTCAAGCGCCTCGAGCACGACCACCCCGGTCTCAGAGTCCAGTGCACCTGTCGGTTCGTCGCAGAGCAGCACCTCAGGATTTTTTGATATGGCCCTTGCTATGGCGATGCGCTGCTGCTCGCCGCCCGAGAGCTGGGAGGGGAAGTGGTCGAGCCTGTCGCTGAGATTGACCACGGCGAGTGCGTCGTCAGGCTTCATGGGATCTTTTGCGATCTCGGTAACAACAGCCACATTCTCACGGGCAGTAAGGCTCGGGATGAGGTTATAGAACTGGAAGACAAACCCGACATGGAACCTGCGGTATTCGGTCAGTTCCTTCTCGGTTGCCCGTGTAATGTCCCTGCCGCGATATACAACCTGCCCGGCTGTCGCGGTATCGAGACCGCCTAAGATGTTCAGAAGCGTGGACTTGCCGCTGCCTGAAGGCCCGAGAAGCACGACCAGCTCTCCGGCATAAAGGTCGAGATCAACACCACGCAGCGCATGGACCTGAACTGTTCCCATCTCATAGACCTTTGTGAGGGCCCTGGTCGTGAATACGGCAACCTGCGGATCGTCCGCATTTCCCGGCATCTTTTGCTGCAATATGTCCATCTGTCTCTTCTCCGCTACCAGTATACCGCAGAAAACCGGCCTTCACCATGGGGAAAGTTCAGGACAGATTTTACGGAAAAACGGAAAGCAGATTCAGGTGGCCAAGGAGAAACGGATCAAGGACAGCGTATTTCCCGACGGTCAGTGACGATAATGATCGCCTTCTTATCGTGATGGTTTATGGGAACTGATTTAATCATCTGCTTTTTGTGCTTACGCGATGACAAAACAAAATCCTGTGTTTGAGAAAAAAGGCATACATCGTTCAGAGCAAACAATACAATAGGTGGCATGAAGACAGAAGAATCTCAGCTACTTCCTGTAGCCCACAATAGTTTCGATTATTGAGAACTGCTCTATACTGTTCGTAATCAAATATCTGAGCAACAATGATTCACGTGTTCTCCCTAAAGTCGCTTACCCGCCCTTTTCTAAATAATGCAGATTTCATCTGCAAATATTCAACGCTGCGGCAGAGAATAGCTTCTCCGGTCAGTATCAGCTACTCATGTCGTAGCGCATCAATGGGGTCGAGCCTGGCTGCACGTCTTGCCGGAAAGAATCCGAATATCACTCCAATTGCAGCAGAAAAGATGAAAGAAAGCAGGTTGATGCCGGGATTGAAGATGTATGGAACCTGCATAAGTCGAGCTACGACAATCGAAGCTGCTGTCGCCAGAGCGATGCCGACCAAACCACCCAGCGATGAGAGCACCACAGCTTCCACGAGGAATTGTGTGAGCACATCATTCTCAAGAGCGCCGATGGCGAGTCGAACGCCGATCTCACGGGTTCGCTCTGTGACCGACACAAGCATAATATTCATGATGCCGATGCCGCCGACAAGGAGACTGACTGCAGCAACCGCTCCCAACAATGCCGTAAGCAATTGAGTGGTGCCGGTGAGCATTTTTGTGATCTCCTTCATGTCCATCACGTTGAAGTTATCATCATCGCTAGCTGAAAGATGTCGCCTCTCCCGCATTAATCTTCCAATATCACTCTGGGCTTTTTCAGTTGATGAGCCTTGCTGTACAGAAATCTGAATGAGACCGACGTCCTGATTGCCTGAGATACGACGATGAAAGGTACTCAAGGGAATCACTACAAGATCGTCCTGATCCATACCCATAGTACTCTGGCCTTTTCCTTCCAACACCCCTATCACATCACACGAAAGTTTTTGCAGACGAATCTTTTCCCCTAAAGCCCCTTGCCCGCCGAACAGTTTTTTGCGGACTGTCTCCCCAATAATACATACCGCCGCGCCGCTGCGTAACTCGCTGTCACTGAATTCCCTGCCCGCCCCGATAGACCTGTTTGTTACCTTTAAATATTGATTGTCGGTTCCGGTCACCAGAGTTGTCCAATTTTGGTTGCCGAATATGGCCATAATTGACTGCGACGATACCGGCGCCACAGCAGCGATTGAGCTGATTTCCTTTGTAATAGCATCAGCATCGTTTTCTTTGAATGGAATATTGCCGGTAGACTGACCGGGCCCCAACCTCTTTCCGGGACTTATCATCAGCATGTTGCTGCCCATGCTTGCGATCTGTTGCTGGATCTGGGCCGTGGCTCCTCCGCCGATGGTAACCATTGTAATTACTGCTGCCACGCCGATGACAATACCAAGTACAGTAAGAAATGATCGCAGGATATTGCGTCTAATTTCCCGTAAAGCCAGCAATATTGTGTTCCACAACATTATTTGGACCTCCCGTTTTGCTCGTCCGACGCGACCAGACCGTCCAGAAAATGAATGATGTGCTTTGCGTAGGCTGCCATATCCAGCTCGTGAGTAATCATGATAATGGTAATCCCCTGGTTGATGTTCAACGAATTCAACAATTCCATGATCTCCCGGCTGCGGGCAGTATCCAGGTTGCCCGTGGGCTCGTCCGCCATGAGCACGGCCGGTTCTGTGACGATAGCACGCGCGATAGCGACCCTCTGTTGCTGTCCCCCCGAAAGCTCACCTGGCGTATGAGACTCCCATCCCTTGAGTCCCACAGTATCCAGAGCTTTAAGTGCTTGCTCGCGCCGCTCGTTTGCGGGTGTACCCCGATAGATTAAAGGGAGCTCTACGTTCTCAAGCGCAGAGGTACGGTTCAGGAGGTTGTAGCCCTGAAATACGAACCCTTGGTAATAACGTCGCAGCAGGGCCCGCTGATTGCGGGACAGTTGTCCGACATCGACATCCCTGAACATATAAGTCCCGGCGGTTGGCGTGTCGAGGCACCCGAGGATGTTCATACAGGTAGATTTCCCCGATCCGCTTGGACCCATTATAGCCACAAACTCCCCCTCATCGATGTGAAGATCAATACCTCGAAGGGCCTGCATTGATGCATACCCTTTACCATAGACTTTGGTTACTCCTCTGAATTCGATGAGGTGTTGTTCCGATTTACTATCTTTTTGTTGCGCACCACCGGTTTTCATTTAGCACCCGTAATAATATCAACCACAACCTCCATACCAGATTGAATATCTCCGGTCAGTATTTCCGTCATGAGCCCGCTTGTTGAGCCCGTCGTGACAGAGACGGGGGAAAGTTGGCCATTCTTTAATGTCCAGACCCTTTGCTGCTTTCCGTTGGTTGTTGTGTCAATGCGCTGTTGGGTTCCGCTGGGCGGACGTGGGAGAAGGGAGCCGACCAAACCAGTGGAGGACTTTTCTTCCTGCTGTACGGGTGGGGTAAAACGAAGTGCTGCGCTAGGTACCAAGATCGCATTTTCGACTTTTTTTACAGTTATGTCCGCAGTAGCCGTCATTCCCGGCCGAAGGTACAAATCCGTGTTACTGACTTTCAGCACGGTCTCGTAGGTCACGACCCCTGACGTCGTTGTTGAAGCGTAGCGTGCCTGAGTAATCCGCGCTTCGAAAGTACGATTAGGATAGGCAGAAACGCTGAAAGTTGCTTTCTGGCCCTCCTGAACTTTGCCCACATCAGCTTCATCCACATTCACGTGCAGTTCCATTTGCTTCAGGTCTTCGGCAAGAGTGAATAGCACAGGGGCTTGAAAGGATGCAGCCACGGTTTGCCCCGGCTCTATGTTGCGTGTGAGAACAATGCCATTGATAGGCGACCGGAATATCGCTTTGAAGAGATCTGTCTCATTTGCCTGAAGTATGGCTTGGGCCTCGGTGACAGTAGCTATGGCGCTGGCTGCATCAGCCTTTGCACGTTCAAAGGCCGCTTCTGCAGCATCTATCTCTGACTGTGAAGGGACTTTACCGTTGCTCAGTTCCCTTACTTTTTGAAGCTGGCTGAGCTTGGCCCTGGTTTCCGCAACAGTCGCCTGAGCTTGCAAGACCTTTGCCTTTGCTGACTCCAATGCAGCTTTGGATTGGGTTAATTGTGCTTCGAGTTTTAGCGTATCCAGCCTGGCCAGGACCTGGCCGATTTTTACTCTGTCGTTGTAGTTGACTTCGACGCTTTTAATTATACCGGATAATTCGCTGCCTACACTGACCGTGTTTGTAGGCTGCAAGGTGCCGGTTGCGGTGACAATGACCGTAAGTTCTCCGCGTCGGACTTGCTCGGTTTTGTATTGTGGTACGGTTGTCTTTCCTGCCGTTTTCCACATGATTACGGCTGCCACTGCTAAAATTGCCACTAAGGCAATGATGAGATATTTCATCAGCCGCCGACTAAGCAAATGGGATCGGTTCATTTTCAGGATATCTTGAATATCCGGTTTTGGCTCAATCTTTGGTTTCATTTCAATCCTCCATTCTCTCTTACTTTTCAGAGCCTATTTCTTTTTATCAGAAGCTATTGATGTCCATCCGCCGCCAAGGGCCTTGTACAGGCGGACTATGTTAGAGGTTACAGTTCCGTTGCTCTGTGCTAATTGATCCTGAAATGTAAGTAAAGAACGCTCCGCCTCCAGCACATTATTAAAATCAGTCAGCCCGCTCTGGTACTTGTATTTTGCAAGCTCAACAGCTTTTTGGGCCGCCTGTGCTGCCTCTTGAAGATTATCCCTTTTGTTTTGCTCTTCCGCGTAGGCGACGAGAGCGTTTTCCACATTTTCCAGTGCACTGAGAATGGCAGCTTCATACTTATTCAATACCTGCTCATGAAGCGCTGACTGCACTTCTATGTTTTGTCGGATAGACCCGCCCTTGAAGATCGCCCATGTGATTCCGGGTCCAAAGCTTGATGACCACGTTTGTGAGGTAGGCAAGGTGCTCACTTTCAGTGTTTCGATCCCGATGGATCCACGTAAGGTTAACTTGGGGTAGAGGTCTGCGGTGGCCACGCCGATCCTCGCTGATTGAGCAGCCAATTCGCGCTCGGCCCTTCGCACATCCGGCCGGTTTCTAAGAACATCGGCCGGTACGCCTATCGCGAGCTTAAGGGGAATGACAGGAATTGACACTTGCTGCTCCAGTAGACTATGTACCTTTCCAGGTTGTTCTCCCAGTAAAACAGCAATGCGGTTCAATGCCTCTTCTTTCCCGGTGCGCAGGGTTGGCAGCTGGGCTCGGGTGTTCTCGAGGTTATAGCGTGCCTGCTGTACTGATAGTTCATCACTTAACCCTGCCTCA
The DNA here is from genome assembly GCA_016214855.1 of Nitrospirota bacterium. Lineage (NCBI taxonomy): Bacteria > Pseudomonadati > Nitrospirota > Nitrospirota bacterium. The sequence goes on from JACRMT010000010.1 coordinate 138,449, forward strand.
TCTCGCCATAAGGTCAACTGGTAGGTCTCGTTTTGTGCTTCCAGATTACCTTCCGCAATAGCCAATCGTGACTGAAACGTTCTCAGATCGATGTAGTTTACAGCTACTTCAGCGAGGAGGGAGACGAGCACGTCGCGCAAATCCTCCTGACTGGCTCCGATATCTGCCTCAGCAGCCTCTACGGAGCGGCGAACACCGCCAAAGATGTCAATTTCCCAACCTGCGTCAAAGCTTGCTGTATAAAGGTCACTTGTTTCGCTGGTCCTGTTAGTCCCAGTATCTTTACTGCTTTCAGTCCAAGTTGCAGAGCCTACGGCATCGAAGGTCGGGAATAGACCGGCCTTGGCTATGCCCCGGCGAGCGCGAGATTCACGAACCCGTGCCCGCGCCTTCTTCAGGTCGAGGTTGCCCGACGCAGCACGATCGATCAGACTGGAGAGTGCAGGATCGTTGAGCGTAGACCACCACGCAGCCAGCGTCTTGGGATCCATCTCATCGGCAATTAGACCGCCTTTTAGTTCGCTGTGCCATGTCGTGGCTAATGATGTGTCAGGCCTGACATAATCTGGCCCAACAGTTACGCAACCAGTCATTATCAGTACTACTGGTATCCATGAAAGACGTGAAAGATAACTAATATAAGTCGTTTTGTATAAAAAACTCATAGTTTTCCTTTTAAAGGTCTTGCCACCTTGTTTCGTCTTAAAAATGTTTTCTTCCCGGACTCAGCCTGTACTTTGTGTATCCCGGCCAGCGAAAATTGCACAACATGGTCTGCATATTTCTCAATATCTGTGATTTCCGAAGGACCGATCAGCTCCTTTTGGTTACTGCGA